>DAOSAR010000001.1:0-164974 GCA_035360455.1 Candidatus Pacearchaeota archaeon
TTATGCAGAAGTTTATAAGCTTCTTCTTCTGAAACTTCTAACTCTTTCATTAAAACACCCTTTGCTTAATCGATCATCTTTCGAGTTCTAAGTGCTTCCTTTAGGGTTTCCTTTTTTCAGAAAAAGTAAAGTATTCTCAGTGGAACCACCAATTTCCTAAGCTATGGTTTCTGGCAAAGCAATCTCATTTTTTTATATTTTCTTGGTTTTTTATGCCGAATGTTAATTATTCCTAAAACTTTATCTTTATAAATGATTGGTACTGACAAAAAACTCTAAAAAGCGGACTTAAAATCATAGTTTCTTTAAATTATTATTTTTGTTTTTATTCTTTGTTTTTCTCCCTGAAATGGCCCTTCTAGAAAAGGATAAATTTTTATCTTTGGTGTTAATGTATCCTTGTGAATATTGTAAGCGTCTTTAAAATCAAAGTTTATATCAATAAGGTAATTCAAAATTCTTTCAGAATATTCTTTGCCAATTTTTTCTTTTTCTTCCTCAGACAACTTAACTCCCTTATGAAGCTCAAGGAAAATATTGAAAGATGGATTAAAACTTCCTTCTTCTTTTGCTGAAATCTTAAAGCTATGAATTAAAGGATTTTTACCCAAAACAGGTTGAACCATTTGAGGAGAAATTTTTGCAATATTTAAAGGGGAAAAAATGGTTTTCCTGTTTTTGAGAATAATCATTAACAAAATATAAAATTTCTTCTGGATCAGCCATATTTACTACTACATCAGATTTCCAAACATCTTCCCATTTAAAACTACTGACTTCCACTAATTTTGGCACATTATAACCTAACGCATTAGTTAAATTCTCAAAATTTAAATTCCATACTACCCTTATTTTACTTCTGCAGTTCCCGATTTTTAATAAGATGGATTTGGTTTTTGCTTTTTTTTAGGATATTTAAAAGAATACCTCGATTTTTAGTTTTTAAAATTTGTAAGTTTTCTATTGCAGAAATTCTTATTTAACAAATTGGCTATTATATAAAGAAGTGTAAAAACCATTTTTGGAAAGCAGCTCTTTATGTGTTCCTTGCTCAACAATACTTCCTTCGTTCATTACTAAAATTAAATCAGCATTTCTAATAGTTGAAAGTCGATGAGCAATCACAAAGCTTGTTCTTCCTTTCATCATCTTATCCATTACTGCTTGAATAAGAGATTCGGTACGGGTGTCAACAGAGCTCGTTGCTTCATCTAAAATAAGCATAGGAGGATTAGCTAGCATTACTCTAGCTATAGTTAAAAGTTGTTTTTCACCCTGAGAAATATTATCAGCTTCTTCGTTAATCTCCATATTATAACCTTCGGGCAAAGTACGAATAAAATGATCAGCATAAGCTGCCTGTGCTGCTTTAACTACCTCTTCATGGGAAGCATTTTCTTTGCTATAAGCAATATTTTCTTCAATCGTCCCACTGAAAAGCCATGTATCTTGCAAAACCATACCGAAAAGCTTCCTTAGATCAGATCGCCTCATTTTTCTAATATCCACCCCGTCAATTTTTATAGCTCCACTATCAATATCATAAAAACGCATCAAAAGATTAACCATGGTCGTCTTGCCTGCCCCAGTAGGTCCAACAATAGCAACTTTTTGCCCAGCTTTAATATTAGCATTAAAATCTTTAATAATTAATCTCTCGGGAGTATATCCGAAAAAAACATGATTAAACTCTACTGCCCCCTTCACTTCTTTTAAAACAACAGGCTGTGGAGGATCTGGAACCTCGTCTTTTTCTTCAAGAAATTCGAATACTCTTTCGGCAGCAGCTGCTGTCGATTGAAAAACATTAGCAATGTTTGCAGTCTGAGTGATGGGACGATTAAACTGATTCATGTATTGGATAAAAGCCTGAATACTTCCAATGCTCATTTTACCTTGAATAGCTAACCACCCGCCTAATACCGACACTGCAACAAAGCTACAATTTTCAACAAGGTTCATTATTGGCTGAAGAAGGCCTGAAAAAAAATGCGATTTCCAAGCACTCTCGTAAAGATCATTATTAATTCTCCGAAAAATTGATATAGATTTTTGTTCACCATTAAAAGCTTTTACTATTACGTGACCAGAAAACATTTCCTCAATATGACCATCTATTCTTCCTAAGGCAACTTGTTGATTTAAAAAATACTTCTGCGAACTTTTTATAACAAGATTTGCCAAAAGAAAGCTAATGGGCAAAATAACGATTGCTACCAATGTCAATTGCCAGCTAATCATGATCATCATCACAAGAATACCAATGATAGTTGTGGTTGCAGTAACGACCTGAGCTAATCCTTGATTAAAGTTTTGACTTACGGTATCTACATCATTTGTTACTCGACTCAAAATATCACCATGGGTTCTTTCATCAAAATAACGTAATGGCAAATGATTTATCTTTTGAGAAATACCCTTTCTTAAATTAAAGGTAACTTTCTGAGTAACTCCCGCCATAATCCAACCTTGCAAATAGCTGAATAAAGCGCTTGTTAGATAAATTCCTATTAGTATTTCTATTGAATGAATAATAGCCGCAAAATCAATGCTAATTTTTCCAAGGGTTGTTATGGTTTGCATTCCTTCAACTATTTTATTGGTAATATCTCCTAATATTTTTGGAGCAATAATAGTAAAAACCGTGCTAACTATAGCAAATATCAAAATCAGAATAATTGAAAAACGATAGGGCTTTAAATACCTTATGAGTTTTCGCATTGTTCCTTTAAAGTCCTTGGGTTTTTCTACCGCTCCTCGCATTCCCCTACCACGCCCACCACCCATACCTAAACCAACTGTCCGTGGTTTTTTAGGAGGTAAATTACTTGGAGAAATGTTTTTGGATTTTGAAATAGGTTCTTTTTCAGGCATATTTTTATACTAAATCCCTAACTAATTCTTCTGATGAAAGCTGAGAAGCAGCAATTTCTTTATAAACTTCACAGGTATGAAGAAGTTCTTTATGAGTTCCTTGCCCAACTATTTTTCCACTATCTATTACAATTATTTTATCAGCATCCATTATAGTAGCAATCCTTTGAGTTACAATAATAACTGTTTTGCCCTGCGTTTCTCGTTTTAAGGCCTTTCTTAAAGCAGTATCGGTTTTAAAATCCAAAGCAGAAAAGCTATCATCAAATAAATAAAGCTCAGGATTTTTAGCTAAAGCTCGAGCGATTGCCAAACGTTGCCTTTGCCCTCCAGAAAAATTGGTGCCAGCTTGAGCAATAGAGCTGTCGAACTTTTGGTCAAGTTCTTTGATAAACTCAAGAGCTTGAGCGGTAGCTGCAGCACGAAAAATTTCTTCTTCGGTGGCATTAGGGTTTCCATAAGCAATGTTTTCTTTAACTGTGCCGGAAAAAAGCATTGCTTTTTGAGAAACGTACCCAATACGCGCTCGCAAGTCTTTTTGTTTCATATCACGCACATCTACATCATCAACTAAAACCTGTCCTTCTGTAACATCATAAAAACGAGGAATTAAGTTCAAAATAGTAGACTTACCGCTTCCAGTGCTGCCAATAAAAGCAGTGGTCTGACTAGGAAGAGCGACAAAAGAGATATTATGCAAAACTGGTTCAGCAGCTCCCGGATATGCAAAAGTAACATTTTTAAACTCAACCTTGCCACCACGCCTAGGAGCCTTAACGGGTTTTATTGGGTCTTTTATTTGCACATCGGTCTCTAATACTTCTTCAATTCTATCAACTGAAACAGAAGCTCTTGGAATAGCAATAAAGATTACAGATATCATTAAAAAAGCGGAAACTGCCTGAATTGAATATTGCATAAATGCTAACATATTTCCAACTTGAAGATTGCCTAGCTCAATTTGGTGAGCGCCTAGCCAGACAATAGCTATCATCATAAAATTCATTATAAGCATCATAGCTGGCTGAAGGAGCATTAGTAAACGATTGACAAAAAGATTAAGCCTCGTAAGATCTTCATTTACTTTGTTAAATTTTTCTTCTTCGTGTTTTTCTTTATTAAAAGCCTTTATTACGCGCAAACCGGTAAGAATTTCTCTTGTCACCAAGTTTAATTTATCTATTAATTTTTGAAGCCAGGCAAATTTTGGAATTACCATCTTAAAAAGCAAGGTAATTATAGCAATTAAGGCAACAACGGCAGCTCCCATAATCCAAGTCATTGATGGAGCTAATTGATAAGCTTTTAGTGTAGCAAGTACGCCTATTAAAGGAGCCATAATAGCCAATCGAAAAAGCATTGTAAGCACCATTTGAATTTGCTGAACATCGTTTGTGGTACGAGTGATAAGAGAAGCAGTTGAGAATTTATTAAATTCAACAAGTGAAAAATTTTCTACCTTGGTAAATACTGCATCTCTTAAATTCTTCGCAAATCCCGCCCCAATCCTCGAAGACAAATAATTTACACCTACCGTAGCTAGTCCTCCGCCAATAGCAATTAAGATCATAATCAAACCATTCTGTAAAATTACCTTAGTATTCTTGCCAAGTATTCCTTGGTTAATAATTTTTGCCATAAAATCCGGTAAGGCAAGTGTTGCTGAGGCTTGAAAATATATAAAAACGGCCATTAAAATAAGTGGCCAAATATACGGAGAAAGATATTTTAGAATTTTTGTTCCTTTCATTATAATTAAAATAGCCAATAATTATAATGGAAAATCCTTTCTTGGTCAATATATTGGGGCAACAATACACACTTTTTTATGCTTTTTGGCTATCTTTTTTAGAAAACACGAATTCTTCCCTAGAAAGGGTTCCAAAATAAAAAACAGGAGTTTTAAAATTCCTGTTTTGGTAGACTCTGCTCAACCAACGTTATTAAGAAGATGTTTAACAGGAAAGAGGGGTTAAGAAATGAATTTGAGGCCATCACTATTCTCTAGATAAGCACTATATAAAAGAGATGATTTTCCTTTGTCAAATTTTTGAAATCTGAGAGAAACCACTTTAATGCTTGTTGGAAAAAATGTTAACATAAATTATTTTTGAATATTTATTTTTAATTCTTTGAGCTGTTCCTTTCCAACTTCGGATGGAGCATTCATCATAAGATCTCTTCCCTCTCCTGTTTTTGGAAAAGTAATAACTTCACGAATATTGGGTTCGTTTTCAAGAAGCATCATTAAGCGATCAAATCCCCAAGCAATACCTCCATGAGGAGGAGCACCTGATTCCAATGCTTTAATCATATGTCCAAAATCTTTTTTGATTTTTTCTTTGGTATAACCCATTATTTCAAATACAGAAATAAGAGCTTCTGGTTTGTGATTTCTTATACTTCCTCCAGCTATCTCATAACCATTAAGCACTAAATCATATTGGGTTGTAATAATATCTTCTATGTTTCTCTTGTCCATGAGTAAATTCATATACTCTTTTTTGGGAGCTGAAAAGGGATTATGCGTAAATGTCCACTTATCATTATCATCTTTTTCAAAAAATGGAAAGTCAGTGACCCAACAAAAAGCAAGTAAATTCTCATCATTTTTATTTTTTCTTAAATCGGGCTTATCGCTCTTGTGCATTTCCATTGCCTCTTTAAAAGTAATGCGTGGAAATGGTATTTGCTGGATAACTTTTTGCGGATAGCACTTTTTTATTGTCTCAATAATTAATTCTTCATTTAATCGCATCACCTCTTTCTCTTCTACAAAGCTCATTTCCATGTCTAATTGCGTAAATTCCGGCTGTCTGTCGCCTCTTGAATCTTCATCTCTAAAGCATCTAGCAAATTGAAAATACCTTTCAAACCCTGCGCACATTAAAAGCTGTTTGTATTGCTGAGGAGATTGTGGTAGGGCATAAAATTTCCCCGGCTCTAGTCTTGAAGGAACAATATAATCACGAGAACCCTCTGGTGTTGATTTTGTTAGACACGGAGTTTCTATTTCTACAAAACCCTTTTTGTTTAAAATTTCTCTCATACATAATATCGTTTTGTGCCTATCACGAATATTTTTTTGCATCCTTTCGCGTCGCAAATCAATATAGCGATATTTAAGTCTTGCCTCTTCGTTAATATCTTTTCCATCGCCAGAAATATCAAAAGGTAGCGATGTAGATGTATTAAGAATAGACAACGATAAGGCCTCTACTTCAAGTTCACCATTTAATTCTGTTTTTTTAACCATTTTTTCTGGTCTTAGATTTACTTTTCCTTCGATTTCTACAATCCACTCAGGCCTACATTTATTTGCAAACGAATGGACTTCTTTGTGCTTTGGTAAAATTAATATTTGAGCTTTTCCAGTTGCATCTCTTAGAACTAAAAAAATCAATTTCCCATGATCACGCCGCGCATCTACCCAACCGTTTATTTTCACTTCTTTTCCTATGTGTTTTTTTAGATCTTTTATATATGTTCTTTGCATAGATATAAAAATATTTAATAACGTTTAAAATAAGTCTGTTATCTTTTTATGTATTCTTATAAAGTTACAATGTCTTGTTTGGCTCTATCCTTCTAAGGTTCTAGGCAAATATTCAAAAATGTTTTAAATTAAGTAACATTGTGAACGGTGTCATAAAAATAACTCAACAGCAAACTGAGTATATTTATATCCCAGGTTTAAATTTATAACAATAATATTTTATCACATTTTACCCTACCCCTCAACTCACTATATCTCAGATGGGGGGAATAAGCGAGGTTGGGATCTTTACAGATAGTTCTCCTGCACAAAATTTGAAAAATATAAGAACCTCGCTTTTATGTACCTTTATAATTCTTTATAGCTCTTTTCAAAAATATCTTTTTTTTCAACAGGAAGTTCAATTTCAATAGTAGTGCCTCCTATATATTCATTATTTTTTATTTTTACTTTTCCTCCACACTCTTCTACTACCTTTATATCTTCTTTTAAATCTCGTTTCTTTTTTAAAATAGTAAGTTTGTTTTTAATAAAAACAAATGGTTTCATATAGAATTTCATATACAACTTTGTTTTATTAAACTTTTTTTATTTATTTTACGGGTAGCTCAACATAGAAGGTGGAACCCTTACCTTTGCCTTGGGATTCTGCCCAGATTTTGCCATTGTGGGCTTTAACAATTTCTGAGGCAAAGTAGAGGCCTATGCCAACTCCGGAAGGGTTGGTGGAAACTGCATCTTTGGATCTTTCGAATACTTGAAAGAGTTTTTCTTTTTCTTTTGGGGTCATACCCATGCCTGTATCTTGAACAATAGTTAGAATAGTTCTTGAGTTGTTGTTGTGCTGTACACTTATTGTAACTCCACCTTCTTTTGTGTATTTTAGAGCATTGTCAACAAGATTTAAGATAACTTCTCTTAGTTTTTGGGAATCAGCTGTTATTTTGGGTAGGGGGTGTTTGGGTTTGTTGAATTTAAGGTAGAGATTGTATTTTTGGGCTTCGGGCTGGAATTCATTAACTACTTCTTGGATAATATCTTCTAACTGAACGTTGTCTTGAAAACTAAATTGAAGTTTGCCTGTTTGGAGTTTGTTGAGATCTAAAAGATCATTTACTAAGTTTATTTCTTTTTCGTTTGATCTTTTAACTTCTTCGATGAACTCTCTTGCTTTGCCTTGTACTTTGCCGTAGTTACCAGATAGGGCTAGTTCTAAATATCCTTTCATACTGGAGAGAGGGGTTCTGAGTTGATGGGAAGCAAGGCTGAGGAACATTGTTTTAGTTTCATCTAACCTTTTGTACTCGTTAGCTACTTTTTCTGCTTTTTTTCTTAGGGCTCTTTCTCTGATAGCTAACTTTTCAGCTTCTTCTCTTTTTTTCTCTTCTTCGTGAGAGTAGTTTATAAGCTGGTGACCAAGAAAACAGAAAAAAAGAAAGATAGCTAAGCTTGATATTCTCCAGGTAAGAGTAGGAGCTAAGAATACTTGGATTAGCAATAATATTCCCATTACTCCTACCAAAAGATCAGTTAAAATTACCCTAACTCCAAAAAGTTGTTTTGCTATTATTGCATAAGCAGTAAAACCTACAAAAAAGATAGAAGAATAGTTACCAAAACGATAATAGATGTCTGAACCAGTAAGAAGAGGAAAAATAATGTTAAATACTATGCTAAATAAAGCAAAAATTCCTATCCCCACAAGAAAGTACTGAAGTTGCTTCTTTTCTTGCGCAGAAAGTTTTTTGTACCCTTTTAAAATTATAAATAAGCAAAAACCCAAAAGGAAAATAATATATGGAAAAAAACAAAAATAATATAATGGCCCGTAAATCAAGTCAAAACTTCCATCTAGGTGTATAAAAATATTTTTTATTCCAAAAGATGTAAACAAAAATAAAAGGAAAATAAAGAAAGAAATATAAAAAATAATTTTGAAAATATCTTTTTTGAGTACAGGAAAAATTTCATAGAAATAAGTTAAAATAAAGAAAAAAATAAAAGTTGCTGAAAGTAAACTACTACTAACAGCTATTTTACTAAAAAGGAGAGAAAGAGATGGATTTGTCAATGGGAAAAATTCAGAAACATAGGCACTAATAATCCAAAGAATTATTGATAAAGAGAAATAGAAGAAAAATCGATATTTCTGTTTTTTTGAATTTTTCAAAAAAACCACCAATCCTAAGAAAAAATTTCCTAAAGAGATTATTATTACAAGAATTGTTTCCCAAGTTCCTAATATCATATTTTAAAATAAATTTTTAGGTTTCACTTTTTTATTTTCTTCTCCAAATGGTCCTTGTCTAAAAGTGAATATTTTAATTAAGGGATCAACAAATTGTGGAGATTTCTGATAAGCATCTTTAAAATCAATATCATTTAACAATGTATTTAAAATTACATCGTGATATTTTTTTATAATTTTATTTTGATTTTTAAAAGATATACCTGGTAAAGTTTCCAAGTACACAACGAAATGAGGATTATTTTCTTTTTCTTCAATGCCTATTTTAAAATTGTTTATAAAATTTTCCCCTAAAGAATCTATTGCTATTTTAACTTGTTCAGGATAAATATTGGCACCAAGGCAAATAACCGCTTGGTCTGTTCTCCCCTTTAAAAATACAAAAGGCCATTTTATTGGTTTTTTCGAAAATCTATTTTCTTTTAACTCTTCGATTTCGATGTTTTTTTCTATTTCATTAAATTTCTTTACTTCTCCTCTGTCTTTAATTCTATATCTTATAATTGGAAGTTGGCAAAATTCAAAATTTCTAGTAATTATCAATTCATTATTAATTTCTTCTATATATACTAAAAGAGGAATATATTGGAACACTGAAAAATGTTGTTTAAATTTAGACGAGTTGTTTAAAAATATTTTTTGAAATAGATTTGAAAATGGGGTAGAAATTGCCATTATACCAGTTTCGCTTGCGCTATACATATCAATTATTTCAGATATTAAATTAATATGAAGTTTTTCAGATAAAAAATTTTTAAAATTCCAGGTGAGAGGTTCGCCTGCGCAAAGAGGAATTATTTTATAATCCTCCCAATTTAATTTTCTTTTATCTCCTTCTTGGATAATTAAACGGAAAAAAGAAGGATAAGTAGAAATTATAACAAAATCATAAAATTTTCCCGTTTCTTCAAGTAAACCTACTATAGTCTCAGGAGAAAGTCCACACAAGGCAACACTTAATTGATACTTTGAATTTTTTCCAATTTCGATAGAAAAAAGAGTGGCCACAATACTAGCATACCAAGTTCCAAGAGCAAATGCATTAATATATAAAACCTTTTTTTCAGAAAAATCTAAAAGATATTCAAGATAAATTTTAATCGATGAAGGATCGAATTCTTTTTGAAAATGAGATTGGAGCAATGGTTTTCCCGTAGTTCCTCCAGAAGTAGAAAAGATAAAAGGGAATGAAGAAGATGGCTTCGATCTTTCTTGAAGAGAGTATTGATTTGTATAATTTTCTTTGGTAGTAAGGGGTACATACTTTTTAAAATCATCTATTGTTTTAATCTTGGTATGGTCTTGAATTTCGTGTTTTTTAAGAAAGTCCCTGTAGGCAGGAACTTTCTCAGCAGCTTCATGAAAGGTTTTTAGAGCAAGATTCTCTCCTTGCTTTTCCCAAAAATCTGGTTTCATTGAAGTCATAAACCAGATTGCTCTTTTTGGATTGGACATTATGAGGTTTTGCATTATATCAGTAAATTTTGCCATAGATTTATTTATTATTAAATTATACCTCTTCCCACAAATCTAAAAATATGGGTTGGGGAGCTTTTTTAAGTGGTTGACCTGAAAGCCACTTTACTATTCCATTAACAACTATTGAGGAAGTAAGATAAGTAGTAGCGCCAAGCTGAGGACCTGATAGTTCAGAAAGATTTTTTTGACCCATTTTTTTGTAAAACTGTAAAAGATCGGCTGGAAAGGTCGAGAAAGTATTTTGAAGAAGTTTTAAATAAAATCTATTGTCGCGATAAGTTTCTTCGCCTACAATTTCTCTTAATTTTGGAGAATCAGGGGTAAAAACTAAAACATAACCTCCCCAAGCAATATTTAAAGGGAAAAAAACTGGCTTTCCTGTATCTTGAGAGTAATCATTAACAAAATATAAAATTTCTTCTGGATCAGCCATATTTACTACTACATCTGATTTATCTATTAGTTCTTTGGCTAATTTTTTGCTTCTTAAAAAAATAGGATAATACTCAACATTAGCTTTTGGATTTATTTCTTTTATCATTGAAGCAAGGGCCTCAGCTTTGTTTTTTCCTATGTGTTTATATCTAAAAGCTTGACGGTTAAGATTACTAATATCTACCTTGTCTCCATCAATTAAGACAAAGTTCATAAAACCGGTTCTGGCAGCTAAAACTCCAATTTGAGCTCCAAGGCCACAACCCAACAGCATAATTTTGCATTTTTTAATTTTCTCTTGAAGCTTTTTGGGGATAATGAATTTGTGTCTTAAAACTAAATCTTTATAATTTAAGTTTGGTTTAGAATTTTTTGCCATATTATTAATTATTATTTTACGCTCTTTTTAATAAGAATTGCAAGAAACTCTGAGTTGATGGGAGGCAAGGTTGAGGAACATTGTTTTAGTTTGGTCTAAACTCTTGTACTCGTTAGCTACTTTTTCTGCTTTTTTTCTTAGGGCTCTTTCTCTGATCGCTAACTTCTCAGCTTCCTCTCTTTTTTTCTCTTCTTCGTGAGAGTAGCTTATAAGCTGGTGACCAAGAAAACAGAAAAAAAGAAAGATAGCTAAGCTTGATATTCTCCAGGTAAGAGTGGGAGCTAAAAATACTTGGATTAGCAATAATATTCCCATAATTCCTACTAACATTTCTGTCAGAATAACCTTGATGTTAAAGAGATGATATTTGAGAATGGCAAAGGCAATGATTAGAGGGTAAAGAAATATTACAAAGTTTCCATAAGGATATAGTTCAAATCCATACCATTGAGGAAGATTAAAAAGACCGCCTATAGCAGCTATTCCTAAGGCTAAAATAAAATAACCAATCTGTTTTTTCTTTTCTCCTGTTAGGTGGAAATAATTTTTAATTAATGTTCCAAAAGTGATAACAACCAAGGTTAATCCCCAAACAATATTTAAATTAGCTACTATTCCTGCCTGCGGCCAATAAGAATAAAAAGAATAAGTCTTAAGCTTTGAAATAAAGAAGGGTGTGAATATCAAAATTATTATTAAAAAACTTATTGAATACAACAAAATTAAACTTTTTTTTCTTCTTCCTTCTAAATTTAAAAGAATTAAACCAAGATGATAAAGAAATACTGATGAAAAAATTGAACCGACCATTAATAATCTAAGAAAAAATAGACTTTTTTCTTCATTTTGAACTGCTTGCCAAAATCCATAATTTAACTGCCAAAAAGATAATGCCAAGCTAAACAAAAAGAAAATTTGATTTTCTTTTTTACTTTTATTCCTGAAATAAACAAAAATACCTAAAATTAAAATTAAAAAACAATTTATAAATCCTGAAAAAGCGAGAATACTCATAATGGTTTGTTAACTTTGTTTACTAAAACTTGTTTTCCAAAGCTGATTTTCCATTTTGAATTTTGAAAACCAATTTGAATTAATAAATTTTCGTATTCTTCTTCGCTAAGAAATGTATACTCTTCGACTGGTGTAAAAAATTTTATCATTTTAATTGCAAAATATGGTAAAAAACATTTTTGTTTTATCCATTGACATGGGTTTAATAGATAAATTGAAGCAAGCAAAGCTCCTGTTAAACGACTAACATCTTTTTTGGGGGTGCTCCATATTAATACTCCACCGGGTTTTAAAATTCTATATATCTCTTGAAAGATTACTTTCAGTGCATTTTTGCCTTTTTGTCCTTGGGATTCTATAATATACGTTATAACTTTACTCGATACAATTCCATCAAAATAGTTATCAGGAAATGGTAGTTTTTGAGAAAGATCAATATGTTGTAGTTTTATAGAAGAGTTGCCTAGTTCTTGGAGTCTTTTTTTAGCAGGTTCTAAATAAAGATCTCCTGCTATAATTTCTACTTCTCCTTTTGATTTTTCCAAGATTAGTTCTGTAACAGGAAGAGATCCACAACCAAGATCTAACCATTTTTGACCTTTTTGAGGATTAATAAATTCATTAATTACTTTTAATTCATTTTGATAATGCGGAAGATTTAAGAAAGCATCTCTATATTTGCTTATCATTAATTCTGCATATTCTTTCCAAAACTCCCTTTCTTCTTCTTGAATTTTGTTTAAATCCTCTTCTCTTGACACGTTTTTTTTGTTTTGATAAGATTCTTGTGCCATATATAAGTGGTAAGACAGCTTTCTTCATTTAAGTCTTTATTGGTTTTTGAATTTATATATATTTATCTATATAAAACAGAACAGAAGTTCTGTTTTATATATTTATTCCTTACCTTATTTTTTATTAATATTAACTATTAAGCTCAAAAACCTCAACAAAATAAAAGAAAGCTGTCTTTTATTTTAATTAGGTTAACCTTTGTGTTTATTTTATACTCTTTGAGTGAAGATTGCAAAAAAATATTTAAAACCGACACTTTAAGAATTAAGAAGTTATTAAGTTCAAGAATTTAACGCAACATTATGGTAGTATACCATAAAGTAATAAGAAGCGTTAAATTCTATAAAAACATATCATCGTCTAAGTTTTATTAAATTAATAAATTTAATAAAGTTCAAATCTCTTTATTAAAATGCAGACCGAAAATCAACTTTTCATTAATTTATTTTCTCACTTAGCTTTGAATTAAATTAACCCAATTATGCCAGGCGTCTGTATTTTGTGGTTTATCATAGTTTCTTTAAAAACTTCAAAATGAAAAAACAGGATTTTTGAATCCTGTTTTTTAGTAACTCCCGCAATGGGACAATTTCAGAATGCTTAAATGGTCAGATTCAATACAATGTCCTGAGATAATGATAAAACAAATACAAGAACTATTGCAGGTTGTTTAAAATGTATTTACCCCACCTTTCAACTCACTATTTCTCAGGTGGGGGTGGGAGGTAAAGTTGAGGTTCTTTGAGAAAGTGTATATGGTACTCGTACGCAATTTTTGAAAAATAACAGGAGGGTTTACCCTACTCCTCTACTCACTATATTTTCTAAGGGATCAATATTTTACTTTTTCCCAATCTGTATTTAAAATACAACCCTCTATGCATTCTTCCCTAGTTGAATAACCCTTAGTTGAAAAATCTATAGTTATAGTTGGAAAATCCTTCCAATATTTCCAATATGACCAAACCCCTTCTCCTTGTTGTGTAATTTCATAAGTGCATCGTTTTTTACAATCATTAACTTTTGCAACGTGATTAGAAATTATTATACTCCCTGTTACAATAATGGCTATAATAATTAACCAAAACCACCATTTTTTCCAGACTGGACTTTTCTCAACTTTTTCTCTATGTTGAAACTCCCAAATCCATTTATGAAAGTAATTTATAACTAAAGCTACTATTGCTGAAAAAGAAATTAAAGTAAAAAACATTCCAAATATTTCCCCTACTGAAGCCTCATCTTCATTTAGGCTTATAATAGTTATAACCGTCATTAAAACACTAATAATAGCAAAAACAGCAAATTTAATTAAAAATTCTCTTTTAAAATTAAACTTAATATTAGATTTTTGTATTGGTTCTTTTTCCATAATTTTTAATTTTTTATTATAAATAGTGGTATCTTTTTATATTCTCTTAATTTATTAATAATTTTTTAATTATTTAAATTCTTCATTTTTTGGGTTTATCAAGTTTTTTGATTCTTGTATTGTATTGTATTATTCTCTTCAAAATAATTTACTATCCATAAAAAGATTTTTTTTATTATATTCTTTGCTTTTTTGAATTTGATCTTGGCTCATTTTTTTTCTTAATTTCTATATTTTATTTTAAAAGATTTTTATATTGTTTATTTTTTTGCCTTTTGAGAATTAAACTTGCAATTAAAAAACAAATTCTAGTTGCTCCTAATGCCCAAGAAGAAATAGGAATGTTATTTACCATTGCTAATAATGCCGAAGTTAAAGTTGGCTTGGCGGTTTCTTCCTCAGGAAAAAATTGAGATTCATTAGAAATCGTTGTAGGTTCTTCTGGATTCTCTAAAGTTGGCTCAGTAACCTTTTTTTCGGGCAGAGATTGAAATTCATTAGAAGCTGTTGTTGGCTTTTCTGGATTCTCGGTAGAATTTTCTATCTTTTGTTCTGGTTCTGAAATTGATTCTATTTGTTGAGTCTGTGGTTTCGCTTCTGGTTGAGAAACAATTTCGGAAGTTCGTTCTTGGGTTACTTCTGGAGTTTGTTTTGTCTGAGGAGTTGGTGAAACAGAGTTTAAAGACGAATTTATTTCTGGTAATGTTGATGGTGAAGGTGTGTTTATATCTGGCGTGTAAGTATAATTAGTTGGAGGAGTATATGGAATGGATGGATAATCATTTATCCTTTCAACACTAGAAACAAGACAATTTTCATTAGAATCAAAAAGGTAGATTTCATCACCCATGCTTAAGAATCCCCCATCATCTATATTAATATATTGATTTTTATATTGCCGCATACTGAAGCATCCGATGCCATATTTAACAAGATATTTATTGGTTCCATATTCATTTTTGAGTATAACTTCTCTTTTATTATCAACTACTGAATCAACAAAATATTTTTGAAGATTAACTTTTTTAGGAACATTACCAACCTTACAAGTGTTTGTTTGGCCAAAGCTATTAATAATAGTATCTCCAAACATTGGTGAGATAAGTGTATCAATATAAATATATTGCCCTTCGAAAAAATCACTGCTATAGCAGTCATAGTTATAATCAATAATAATATTGTGAAATTCCATCAGTTATTAATAAACTTCGAAAACCGAACTTTTCCTCTACTAAAAAAGCTTTCAAATTTGAAGCCGAAACAAAATTAGCCATTAGAAATATGGATATTAAAAAAGATAAAATAAATATTCTTTTAAATTTTTGTTTAGTTTTGTCCATTGTGATCGAATTTTTTATTTCTTAAGATTACCGGCTTTATTTTCTCACTTGGCTTTGGATTAAATTAATCCAATTATGCCAGGCATTAGTTGATTCAAGATTATCCCAACCTTCTTGAGTGTTTAAATCTATATTATCTTTTTCGATTGTAGTTTGGAGGTCGTTGTAATATTTAGAGATGGTTTCAAAACTTTGAACAAAGGTTTGTTCTTCTGGGGTTAAGTTATCTTTATTTACTGGATAGTATCTTTGAACTAATGACCAGGACTGAGCAGTTGTGGCATAAGCAGTACTTTCAAGTTCTAAAATACTGTTTTGCCAGTGTTCTTTTGAAGTATCTTTATATTGAGTGTTTCTTTCCCATTTATGAGTAAGTTCATGATATAAGATAGGCAGCCAGATTTCACTTTTAATATTCAAATATGGGTTGATATATAAAATATCACTGACCATATCGTATTGGGCAGGATGATCTTCTGGGTAGGTTTTTGCTTCGGGAATAAGTTCTGTGATATCTCCTAGAGGAATTTCTCCTTTTTTAAGTTCTTCCAATACATAGTTATGAACTTCCAATAACCCTGATGGAATCTCTGGAGCATTATCTACCATATTTACCGCTTCATTTAATCTTTCAAGTACAATCTTTTGATTAGTTTTCTTTGAGCCTCCTAAAAGAAAACCTGCAAAGAAAAGGGCAACAATAATCAAAATGCCAATAATAAGGAAAAGTTTATTCTTTCCCCGTTTTTTGGGGTTTAACATATTGTCGCAATGGATTTTATTTGAACGGCGTCCAATAGAAAAGGACTTCCGTTCTTATGACAATTCCTTTCGGAACTGTCTATCGTCTTTTGACGATAACCATTGCGACAAAAAAACAGAACGGAAGTCCGTCTCTATGTCGCAATGGATTTTTATGCCATGTCCTTTTAGGATTTAGGCAATTAATGTTATAAATTTAAATTTTCAAAAAAAATAAAAAACAGAAGATCTCTTTTCTTTAAGTGCCCAGGGAGGGACTCGAACCCTCAAGGACGTATGTCCAACAGATTTTAAGTCTGTCGCGTATACCAGTTCCGCCACCTGGGCATTTTAAAATATTCATTTAGGCCAGGGCGAGAATTGCACTCGCGCATAGCGATTTTGCAGACCGCCGTGTTAGCTACTTCACCACCTGGCCTAATAAATTATTGTAGCTTATCTCTTTTCTTTTTTCAATTCTTTTTTTATCCTTTCTAAGACCTCAAAAAGATTCCCTTCAATCTTGCAACCAGCTGCATATTTATGACCACCTCCTCTAAATTTTTGGGCAATCCTAGAAACATCTACTCCATTATAAGAACGAAGAGAGACTTTAATTTTATGTTTTTGCTCTATTAAGGTGAGATAAATTTCTGCATCGCCAATACTTGCAAGGAAATCAGGAAAAATTGGTGGCTCAGATAAGTTCAATCCTTTTTCTCCTTTAAAATCTGACATCAAAAGATAAGAATAAATTAAATTTAAATTTCCATCTTTTTCTGCTCTTTCAAGAAACTTTGCTAAAATTTTTGCTCGACTTAATTCTAAATGCTGATAGGCAGACATTATTTTGAATAATTCACCACCAGCTAAAATTAACTCTCCTATGATTTTTTCAACTTTTTGATAGTTTTGGCTACTTCGACAAAAACCGACAGTATCAGTCAAAATTCCTGTTAAAAGAAGTGTGGCTAAGTTTTTGTTAATTTCTACTTTTTGGAATTTAAAAAATAAATAAATCATCTCAGCAGTTGAAGAAGCCTTGGGACCAATTAGCTTTATCTTTCCAATTCTATCACCGCTAAGATGGTGATCAAAAGTAATAACTTTTTGATGTAAAAGTTTAATATTTTGAGGAATTTCTAATCTTTCTTTATCAGCATAATCTAAGGCAAATATCAAATCGAAATTAGGATTCTCTGGCGGTTTTTGTTGAAGTTTTTCAAATCCAGGCAAAAATCTTAAAAATTTCGGAGGTTGAGGTATAAAGATAAAGGCTTGCTTTTTTTGTTTTTGAAAAAAGTAATTTAAAGCTAAAGCTGAACCAATAGCATCTCCATCGGGCGCTCGATGAGTCAGAATTAAAATCCTTTTATTTTTTTGAATTTCTTTTTTAACTTGATTAAATTTTGCAGTGCTAATTTCCACAAATTTATTTTTTCCATTAGATATTTTATAGATATTCTAATGGAATTAGCAAATATTCGCGAATTTATTTGCGTTTATTCGTAAATTGGTTCATTTTATAAAAATTCTTCATTCCTTTATCAATTTCAAAATGAATCTTGGGCACTGGTTTCATTCTTAATTTTCTATCAATTTGCTTTTGAATATCGTAAATATTTTTTTCCAAAATTGAAAGAACTTTTTGCTCTTTTTCTTCTGGCATCACACTAATAAAAACTGTTGCTTTAGAACAATCACCAGTGCTATCAACATCAGTAATACTTACGAATGCATTATCAAAATCAATTTCCTTAATTAAAATTTGGCTGATTTCTTTTTTTAAAAGGCTATTTAATTTTTGCAGACGAAAAGACGACATAACTTCAGAATTTTAGAGAACTTCTACGTATTGATAAGAAATTAATATATCTCCCTCTTTTATTTTTGTATTTCCTTCATAAGAAATACCAATTTCTTCTCCAAACTTTCCTTCCCCTATTTTTTTTCTATCTTTTTGAATTTCTATAATCTTACCTTTGCCTATTATTTGATTATTTCTTTCTATTTCTACTTCTCCATTTTTAATTATACCGTCGATAACCTCACCCCCAACAATTTGTTGATATTTTTTACCTTTTTTACTTTGGGTTTTAAAGCAAGCTGAGATCTTCATTTTTCCAGATTGTTCTCTTACTTTTGCTCTTTTTGCTATTTTCTCTCGCATTAATTTACGAATATTATCAATAAGATCATATACAATTTCAAAACTTAAAATTTTAATATTCTTTTGTTGAGCAATAGTTTTCACTTGAGGTGAAATCTTTGCTCTAAAACTTATTATTTGCGCTCCAAGGTCTTCTGCTAATTTTACATCAGAAAAATTTACCTCTCCTACCTCTCCCTTAATAATATTTACTTTTTGCCCTTCTTCAGAAAGATTTTTAAGGATTTTTTCAATCACTTCTAACGTTCCTTTAACATCAGTTTTTAAAATTATATTTAAAGTATCTTTCACCGGTGCTGATTGAATGGTGAAAAATGGCTTTTTTTCAAGATAAGCTTGAGCCTCTTCAAGAGAATTAAAAGTTTTGAAAGTTTCTCCTAAACTTGGTACTTCTTCAAGTCCGGTTACAATTACTGGTTCGCCAGGAAAAGCTTTATCTCTCGGCTTCCCCTGAAAACCTTCTAATGTTTTTATTTTGCCAAAAGTTGAGGAAGAACCAATAATATTTCCTTTTTTAAGTTCGCCAGTCTCTAAAATTAAAGTAGCAGTAGGTCCACGCAAAGAATCTAAATAACTTTCTATTACAAATCCTTCGGTTCTAGCGTCTTCTCTTTCGTTTTTTTTCTCTGACATTTCCCATAAAAGATTAATCATTTCTAGAAGTTCATTGATCCCCTGGCCAGTTTTTGCCGAGGTTTCTACTACCGGTACATCTCCTCCGTATTCTTCAACTAAAACTCCTTCTTTTTGAAGCTGGTTTTTTACTTTTTGGGGATCAGCATTAGGTTTATCAATTTTATTTAAGCAAACAATTATTGGAATTTTTGCCTTTTTAATTTCTGAAATTGCTTCTCGCGTTTGCGGCTTTACTCCTTCGTCAGCTGCTACTACTAAAATTGCAATATCAGCTACTTTTGCTCCCCGTGTTCTCATTTCTGAAAAGGCTTCATGGCCTGGAGTATCAATAAAAGTAATTTTTTTGCCTTTTGTCTCAACTTCATAAGCACCAATATGCTGAGTAATACCACCAGCTTCTTTCTCAGTAATTCTAAATCCCTTCTTGATTGCTTCAAGAAGACTAGACTTTCCATGGTCAATATGGCCTAAAACCACAACAACAGGTATTTTAAACATAAAAAATTCAATTTCTAATTTCTAATTTCTAAATAAATTCCAATGACCAAAATTTAAAATTAAAAATAGTTTTGAATTTTAAACATTAGAATTTAGAATTTGTTTAGAGTTTGGAATTTGGAATTTGGAATTTGGAATTTGGAATTTACGAGCCTATGGCTCGTTTTATTGCTTCTTCTTCTTCCCTGGAAAGCGGGTATTCCGACTCACCGTTTTTTATTGGCTTTGCATAAACTCTTGTTGCGTCCTTGGAATGATAAGAAGAAATTATTACTCCGTCATCTTTTTGATCAAGTAGGGCTATTGAAAAACTCTGGTTGCTGCCAATTTCCTTAAATGGATTAAAACGAATAAATCCTATTTTTTGAATCGAATGCAAAACAGAGTTGTCTAACTTTTTAAGTCTTTTTAAAATTTCTTGAATTTCTTCTTCTGTTTGACGTTCTTTTTTAAAAATTTCAGAAATTACTCCCTCTAAATCTTCTGTTCCTTTTCCCTTAAAGAAATAGCTAATCCGCTGTCTTTCTTTCCTCAATCTTAATTCTAAAAAAAGATCCCAAAGAAAAAAAATTGCTATTGTAGCAATTAAAATAATATCAATATTCTGAGAAATAAAAGCAAACATAAAAGGATTTTTCAATTTTTAATGAAAATAGAATTTTAAAGACATCTTTTCATTTTATTAAATTTTTTTTCCTTTTGCAAGTAAAAATATAATAAAAAATTTACCTTTTAAAAAGCCGCCAACTTTTTGAAAAGTTAGCGGCGCTATAAGATTTTTTAGAAAATTTTAAAATTCAGTTTTAAAATTTCTTCAAAATTATCATTCGGCGCAACTTTCACTCGAAATTTATAGCCACATTTTTGGCAAGAATAATGAATAATATATTTATCTCCCTTTATTTCTAAAGCAATTGGTTTCATTAATCCTCTACATTTTTCTTTTCTATCACCAGGATTTATATCTACATGTTTTGACCAAAGACAATTTGGGCAATGATCAGTATAGCCCGTCCCTTTGACAAAGATACCGCATTTTTCACAAGCAAAATCTTCAACTTTTTTTTGAAATTTCTTTTCTGGAAATTTTTTATTTTTTATTTTTCCTTCTCTCCTTTCCATTTTTCTATAAAAGGTTTAATAGTATCTAAAATCAATTGGTGAATATCCGGTCTTGAAATAACTAAAGGAATAGTATCATTTAAATTGTATTCTCGCCAAGATTTACCTTCTGCGTCAGTTACTTTTAACCCACATCCTTCGGCAATAGGAATAACCCCAGCAACATCATAAATTTGAAGCATTGCTTCTTTCTCTTCTCCTTTTTCATCTTTAGTTGACCAATAATGTCGGAGATCAATATATGCATCAACAGAATTACGAATTAAATTAATAATATCCATGCCTGAGGCACGGCATCCATCATAAACTTTCAATTTTTTATCGTAAAGAGCTTGTTCTACCTCTCCTTTTTGTAAGCGGTGACTATTAGAATATCCAACTACTAAAATTCTTTTTCGACTGTCTCCTTGGGTCAATACAATAGAAGATGGAGAAATGATTCTGTTATTATGAAAAGCTAAAAAATCATTGTCGGAAATATTAATAGCAGAAAATACCTCACCTTGATCAAGTGTGTAAATTGCGCTTAAAATTAAATCTTTCAAGTTTTCACTAAGACTAAGAGCTGTTGAAACAATAGCTAATGGTTGATATTCAAAAGCAGCGGCTAAACAACGTTTAGCATTTGTTGTCCCTTCAATTTCATCAATAATCAAAACAAGATTTTGATGTTCTTCTGTTTCAAGTAAAGTTTTAGTAAATGGCCTAAGCTCAAAACGAACTATTCCTTCTAATTCAGGCAGATAACTATCAATTGCTGCTTGCATTCTTTCGCGGGCAAAATTATCAATAACAGAAGATTCATGTCCTTTGTAATCAAGTGTATCGAAAATTTTTGCTCCCCGTTGGGTAAGAATATCCTCTCCAGTTTTACGAACAATCTTTTCCAAAGCAAATAAGATATCTCTCTTTTTGCTGAAGCTTAATTTCCCCATTGTTTTTACCTCCTTTTTTTAATTATTAATGTGCTTTCTCATCCCAATTTTTAATATCAGGATGATTATAAATTATAAAACAATTTTTTTATTCTGTCAAAAAATGAAAAGCCCCTGAGGAAACTCTCAGGGGCGAACTAAAATTATCTTTCTTGAATATCATCAAATATGACAGGAATGTGCCGTTTAAACTCTCTTAAAAGCGGTACAGCAATTTCTCTCATCTGGGGATGAGCTTTTATAGAACAACGAAGTTTTAGAAAATGTCTCCATTCTCGTAAGCTATAAGTAACAACTATCTCGGTCTTGAGTGAATTTGGTAAAACTGTTCTTGCTTCTTCCGGCGTCGCTCCAGCTTCAATTAAAGCATTATAGGCATTTTCAGAAGCAATCATTGCATCTAACCAGATTTTCAGCTTCTTTGCGTCTTTATTAAAGAAAAATGGTCTAATAACTTTCACTCCCCTTGATCTATAGTTGCAATAGCGAGTGGACTCCTGACAATAAGAGCCAATTCTGTGACGTACAATTTCATGGCTTACTCCCCGATCACAAATAATGCGGACTGTGATTTTTTCGTGTTCTAGCACTGATTCGTGGCCATTCTTGATAAGCATTGAAACAAATTTTCGAGCTGAATCAGATGTAATTTTGCTTTCAGATTTATAAGATGTTCGGCCGTATCTTTCTATATTTTTTAAAATCTTTTCTCCATCAATTGCATCTTCGATAACAAAAGATGGCCTTATTATTTCCATCTTTTACACCTCCTCTCTATTTAATTATTAAAGTACAAAAAGCAGTGCCGCGGGTGGGAGTCGAACCCACATGACTCTTCAGTCATACGATTTTGAGTCGTACGCGTCTTCCAGTTCCGCCACCGCGGCATTCTAAAGTAAACTTGCCTCTAACCAACGAATTTTCCCAAATTGATCCTTTCTAAGTGAAAATTTATATTTTTCTTTTCTTAAAATCTTTTTTAATTCTTCTACCTGAAGAGGATCAAATTCTAAAAAAATTCTTCCTTGTGAATCTAAATACTCTTTTGCTTCTTTTAAGAAAACTTTTATGATTTTTAAGCCGTCTTTTCCCGCAAATAAAGCAAGATGAGGTTCTTTTTCTAAAACATTTTCGTCAACCTCTTTGATTCTATTTAAAGCTACGTATGGAGGATTGGCAAAAATAAAATTATATTTATTTTTTTCAAGCTTTTCGAAAATGTTTGATTTTAAAATACGGTATCTATTTTTTTGAATTTTATTAACCTGAAGATTCGTTTTGATTTCCTCTAATGCTTCTTTTGAAATATCAGCAAAGTCAACTATTGTATTTTCAATATTTTTAAGAATAGCTATACCTATGCATCCAGAGCCAGCAAAGATATCAAGAATATGCAAATTTTCATTTCCCAATTTTTGATTCTTAATTTCTTTTATCGCTTTTCCTACCCAAAACTCAGTTTCAGGCCTTGGAAAAAATACTTTAGCCGAAATATCGATCTTGCAATTCAAAAAATTTATTTTTGGCATACATGTACAATATTAATAGCGATAATATTATTTAAAAGAACAATATTTGAATCACCTAAATTATGGTTTTACAATAGTTAGTGTTTTTTCAACCCTTTTTAATGATTCTAATTCTACAGCAGAAGGATCTGGAATTTTTTCGCCTTTTTCACCGTATAAATCAATAATTTCTTGAGGTTGTTTGTCAACATCTAACATTGTTTGGAAAGCAGTCCAGATTTTTATATTACCAGATGGCCATTCTTTAACATCAATTGAGAATTCATATTTACCATTTTGAACTTCGGCCGTTCCTTCTTTAAAAAAATTGGCAGGCGACAACTCATGAGAAATTTCATAGCTTATCAAGGCTTTATTAGGTAAGTTAGCAGTTCCAAAAACTTCTAGAATATCATTGTCAATTTTAGCATCAAGGGTTAAATCAATATTCTTAAGTACCTCTTGTTGATTTGTCGAAGAAGTTGAGCTGTTTTCGTCTTGGTTTATTGAAGAAATAGGTTCGTTTCCACTTCCTAAAACAATAACAATTATTAAAATTATTGCAAAAATTAATATTAACCAAAACCACCATCTCTTCCATATTTGTTTTTCTTGATTTTCCATATTTTTATATTTGCGGGGTCAGGATTCGGACCTGAATTAATGGCTCCAAAGGCCACTGTCCTACCATTAGACGACCCCGCAATTTTTACAAAATTATAATATCATTATCGTTAATAAATTTCAAATAATTTTTTATCTTCAACTAATATTATTTTGAATTTTATCTTTTCTTTTTAAAAGAGAACTTAGCAGTCAAAACCTTATCAGTATTAAAAATTTTTAAAAGAAAGAAAACAATAATTCCTAACAATATTATAAGATATAAAACTCCCAAAAGAGCTGTTTGATATTCGCCAAAAAGCAATGTTCTTGAAGCTAAAATTGGATGCGAAAAAGGAATAATGCACAAAATTATTTTCATTATTATTGGCATTTCTCCAAAATCCTGAAACATTAAAAGGAAAAAAGGAACCATTGCCAAAATAGCAATCGGTGCTATCATGCTTTGAGCGCTTTTTGTGTCTTCTGAAAAAACTCCAAGGAACATTGAAAGAGCAAGTGCTACTAAAATAGAGCAGAATATAGATATTCCTAAGATTAAATATTCCAATGGTCCCATTTTTAATCCTAAGTCAGTCAAGGTTAAAGTTGTAGTAGCTTCTTCCGAGGGAATCATTGAATTAAAATAATAATTAAAACCAAACATATAAACTGCTGCCATTAAAAACCCGACTACTGCTGCTCCAGCCATCTTTCCCATAATAATTGTTTCTCTTTTTATCGGCATTGTAAGAAGCGTTTCAAGAGTTTTATTTTCTTTTTCAGTTGCCATTGAGGTAATCATTATCGTGCCACAATAAATAATTATTATCATTAAGATCATTGGCACAAAAGCAGCTTGAGAAGAAATTAAACCGATAACCATTTCTGGACTGCCTTCTTGAATTTTGTCTTTGATAACTATCGAATTTTTAACTTCGATTGGATTTAAAATATTTTTGATGTTTACGTTAGGCAAGGTTTTTTGAAAATACGCCTCGCTTAAGGATTTATTTAGAGCTTGTATGATTGTTTCAATTTGACCAGCTGAAGTTGCCGCAACCAAGCTGAAATCTTTAAAAATAGAAAAAACTTCTAATTTGGTTTTTTCGCCTTTTTGAAGATTCGTTTCAAATCCTTGAGGAATAAAAATTAAAGTTGATAAATTCTTTGCCTTAGCAATTTCAATCGCTTTTTCTCTCTCTTGTGTCTCGGTAATTTCAGTTATCTTTATTTTTGAAGGTAGGTTTTTGTCTTCATTGATATTTTCAGTTGTGTTTGCTTGACTTGCGGGAAGCCCTGTTAAAATTGTTTTTATTTCGTTTGAAGTTGGGGTTTGATCAAGATCAAGCAAAGCTATTGACACTTCTTTTGTTGCTTCTTTGTCTATTTGACTGCCAATCATCTGGCCAAGAAAGATAAAAATTAAAATAGTAAAGGCCAATGAAAAAATTAACTGCTTATTAAGAGTTTCTCTTATTTCTTTTTTAAAAATCACAAAAAAATTAGACATAATGATTGGTTGCTTTTTCGAAGACTTCTTCCATATTTTGAACTTGATATTTTTCCTCAAGATCTTTTGCTTTACCGCTTTCCACAATTTTACCTTTATCAATTAAAGCAATCCTATCGCAGAGATATTCAACTTCAAGCATATTATGAGAAGAAATTAAAAAAGTAATTCCTTTCTCTCTAAATTTTTTAATAATGTTTCGAATTTTAATTGAATTTAGAACATCCAAGCCAGAAGTAGGTTCATCTAAAATTGTTAGCTTTGCTTCGGGCATTAAAGCTCTTGCAAGTAAAAGTTTTCTTATCATACCTTTACTATAAGTAGAAGCTTTTTCTTTAATTTTTTCGCCAAGATCAGCAATCTCTTCAGCTTTTTTCACTAATAAATCTCGCTCTTCTTGGTTTTTACTATAAAAGGAGGCAATAAAATTTAAATAATCCTGACCTGATAAATTTTTATAAGCACCAGCTTCTTCCGGCAAATAACTAATTATCGACCTTATTTTTTGCCGATTTTTTAATAAGTCATTTCCAAAAACAGAAATATTGCCAGAATCAAAACTTAAAAGAGTTGCAATAATTTTTAATGTAGTGCTTTTGCCGGCAGCATTTGGACCAATTAAGCCAAAAATTTCTCCTTTTTCAACTTCAAAAGAGACACCATCTAAGGCTTTAAAATCACCATAATATTTCACTAAATTTTTAACTTCCAGAGCTAATAACATAAATGCGGATTTGCGCGGATAATACGCGAATTTACACAGAATGATCAGAAATAATAAGGATAGAATGATAAGGATACCTATTATTTTATTACACCACAAAGATTTCTTCTTCTAAAACGCAAGAAAGATAATATTTTGAAAGGTCTTTAAGTTCTTTTTCCTGCTGGGAATTAATTTTTAATCTCTTTAAAATTGTTTTATCTTTTAAAATAATCAATCTTAAAATCTTAATTGCATCTTGAGAGATTGGTAAAGAAATAATTTTGTTTTCTCTGTCTGAAAATTTTTCTTTTGTTTGGAAACATTTATTACATATTACCCCACCTTCTTTTGCAGAAAAATAAAATTTCCCTTGTGAAATTCGCTCTTGACATAAAACGCAATGATAAAGCTCTGGTTCAAATCCAAGCAAAGAAAGCAAATTCCATTCAAAATAGCGAACTATTAACCCTAGGTTGTAGGTTGTAAGTTGTAAATTGTAAGTTGTTTCCAAAAGTAATTGCCAAATTTTCTCATCTCTTTCCTCTTCTTTTACAAATTTATTAGTAAGATCACATAAATATAAAGCAAAACGATATCTTTTAATCTCTTTTTTTATTGTTTTAAATCTATTTTTTAAAATTGCATCAGTAGCAATAAAAAAATTTTTCCCCTGAACAAATTCAAGCGAAATATAATTGAGATCTTGAAGAGCTCCCCGAAGTTTTGCTTTAATTTTTCTTATTCCCTTTCCTAATACTTCTATCTTGCCAAAATTTTCGGTATAAAGAGTAAACAGCTGATCTGCTTCGCCAATATCTTTTTTTAAAAGAACGATTGCTTTTGTTTTAAGTGTTTGATATTCCATTTGAAATTATATCAACGAATTACGAATCTAATACGAATTTACGAATGTAAGTTAAGGGTATTTAAGGACATTCACAGTTTGCAGCATTCGCATAAAATTCGTAGATTCGCATCGTATATTATTTTATTAACTTGACTTCAAAAGTAATTGGATCAACCTCTATTTCATTTCCCTCTTTTATTTCGCCTGCTAAAATTGCTTTAGCAATGTTGTTTTCTATTTTATTTTGAATTACTCTTCTCATTTCTCTTGCCCCAAATTGAGGATTAAATCCGAGCTCAACAATTTTTTGAATAAGGTCTTTACTTGGAAGAAATTTAATATTTTTTTCAAAAAGCCCTTTCTTCAAATCTTCAAGCATTACTTCAGCGACTTTTTCTAAGTTTTCTTTTGAAAGAGGCTTATAAATAATAACAGCATCGAATCGGTTTAAAAATTCTGGTTTAAATATTCCTTCTTTTAAAAGTTCATCTATAAATTCTTCTTTATATTCTTCTAAATTTTTCCCCTCTTTTACCGCTTCCCAAATTAATTCAGCTCCAGCATTAGAAGTAGCGATAATAATCGTATTTTTAAAATCAACACTTCTTCCTGCTCCATCTGTTAAATTGCCTTCATCAAAAACTTGTAAAAATAAATTTAAAATATTTGGATGAGCTTTTTCAATTTCATCTAATAAAATAAGAGAAAAAGGATCCTCTCTTACTTTAGTAGTAAAATAACCAGGTTCGGTTGGCGTTCCAATTAAGCGATCTATAGAATCTAATGTTTGATATTCAGACATATCAAGTCTAATCATCTTTTTTTCAGAACCAAAATAAACTTTTGCCAAGCATTTTGCTGTCTCAGTTTTGCCAACACCAGTTGGTCCTAAAAAAAGAAAATTGCCTATTGTCTTTTTGCGCTCTTGAATATCAGCTCTTGCCCGTCTTAAAGCATTAGCAACTTCTGAAACCGCTTCTTCTTGATCAATTAATCTTTGATGAATGAGGTCTTCAAGATTAAGTAATACTTCTTTTTCTTTTTGAGCTACTTTTTCTACTGGAATTTCAGTTTTTTCAGAAATTAAAGCTTCAACCACATCTGGAGTTATTTCTTGAGTTCCTTTTACTCTTAAAGCATAAATCACCACCTCCTCAAGAAGGTCAACTGCTTTTTTAGGAAAGGGAACAGTTTGAATATAACGATCTGAAAGATCAATAATTTCTTTAATTGACTGAAAAGGGAAAAAAACTTTCGCCTCCTCTTCAATTTTTAAAACTTCATCTTCAAGAATTAGCAAAGTTTCTTTTTTAGTCGGTGACTTTATTTCAATTTTCTCAAATTGACTTTGAATTTCAGGGACTTGTTGAACTATCTTATGAAAACCTTCATAAGTGGTAGTTCCAATTAATCTAAAGCTTGGAAAAGAAATATATTGACTTAAAACAAAAGAAATATCAACATTATCGGCAGACTCAACATTAACTTCGCGATTAATAAAATTATGAATATCTTTTATTACTAAAATCACATTTCCTGCCGCAACTGCCTCTTCAAATATTAATTTTAAAATACCATTAATATCTCCTCCTCTCTTACCTGTTGAAATTAAAAGAGGCATATCGATTTCAAGAACTCTTTGATAGTTTAAAGAAGGAAAACTCTCACCTTGATTAATTTTTCGAACAAAATTTTTTATTATTTCTGTTCTGCCAACTCCTACATCTCCAACGAGAAGTGCGCAATTTCTTTCAGTTTTTATTAAAGCATTCTCTAATCTTTCAATTTCTTTTTTATGTAAAAAGGTTTCTGACAAAAGATTATTTCTCTCTCTCCTTGTCAAATCAGTTGAAAAATCATCTAAATTTATAGTATATCCTGCTGTCCAATCTTCGAAAAGAGCACCTTTCCTTAGTAAATTTTCTTTTTCCCAAAATCTTTTTTTTCGTTCTTCTTCAGACAAAATTCTTTTTTGCCATAAACATACTTCTTTTACATCATCCTTTGACAAGTGTCGACTTTCTAAAAATTCCCTCAAAAGTGGTTCTGTTTCTATTAAAGCAGGCAAAAGATCAAAAATAGTAATTTTTCTCCAAGTTTTTCTAAGAATTAGACTTAAGGTTTCCTCTACCTCTCTTAAATCCTTTCTTGTGCCTATAATTTTTTCTTTAAGCTCATTCTTAATTTTTTCTTGATCTAAAAGAAGACGCTTTGGAATAAAACCAAGCTTGTCTGAAGACAAAAGATATAAAAGCAAAAGCAAAGTGAAATCACCTTCGTTTAAAAGAGCGAAATCAACAGCTTTTGCTGCTTCAAAATCTAAAAACTCAGCAAGATTTTCTGGGTTTTTAATTTCCGGATTTTTTAATTTCTGATTAAAAAAACAACGATAAAGAAAAAATATTCCCCAAAAGAAAAATGAAAAGTAGAGAAGATTTAATGGTAACTTAAAATTAAAAGGAATCGGAGAATAAATATTTATTAACGAGAAAAGAAATAAAAGAAAAAAAACTACCTCAAAAAACCTTACCAGCTTTAAGGAGAAAATCTTTGATAATTTTACTGCTTTAAAAATGGGAGCTGTTTGGGGATCGAACATACTAAATTCTAAATTACCATTATTCCTTTTATGAAGGAAAATATCAAAAGGAAAGGAAACGCAATCCAGAGAACAAAACTAACAATTCCTCCAATTCCCACAATAATTTCAATTAAAGTTCCAATTAAAAGAACAATTAACCTTAAAAACATTCCAATAAAACGAGAAAAAGTGTTGAAAATAAAATTTCCAAACCACTCTCCAAGATTAATTCCTTTGCTCGAAGAAACAAAATAAGATCTTTTCCAGGGCGCGAAAAATGTTCTCAAAAGCAAGGGCATTGAAAGGAATCTTTGAAAAAACCAAAGATAATTTGTCCAAATTCGATAAATCTTTTTGGGGATTTCAGTAAAATACCAAGAGAAAAAAGTTGTTTCCATAAATCTTTTTATCTATTAATTATTTTAACAAATTTATTATTTTGCCACAAACTTTCTTACTTTTCTTTTGTTGCTAATTGTCCACAAGCACTTTTAATATCCCGTCCAAAACGATAACGTTCGGTAACTGAAATTCCTTCTTTTTCTAAAATCTCTCTAAATTTCTTAATCCTTTTTGATGAAGATGACTGAAAGATACCCGTTGGATTATAGGAAATCAAATTTAAAAAATAAAGTGGCTTTTTTAGCAATTTTGCTAAATTTTTTGCACATTTATCTGAATCGTTAATTCCTTTGATCATTATATATTCAAACATTACTCTTCTTTTTGTCTTTAAAATATAATTATCCACTGCCTTTAAAACTTTTTGAATGGGATATCTTTTATTTATTGGCATCAGCTCTGAACGAAGTTTATTTTCTGGCGCATGTAAAGATATGGCTAAATTTACCTGGAGATTTTCCTCAGCTAATTTTTCAATTCCTTCGGTAATTCCTACAGTCGAAATAGAAATCTTTCTTGCGCCTATATTTAAACCTTCTTTATCATTTAAAATTCTAATTGCTTTAATTACATTTTTATAATTTAAGAAAGGCTCTCCCATGCCCATAAATACAACATTGGTAACTTTTCTTCCACTTTTTTTTAAATAACGAGCGAAAAATAAAACTTGTTCCACTATTTCATAACTTTCAAGATTTCTTTTAAACCCCATTTTGCCAGTGGCACAAAATACGCAGCCCAACGGACAACCAACCTCCGAAGAAACACAAACAGTATTTCTTTTGTCTTTGTGACGCATCAAAACTGTTTCAATCTTCAAACCATCTTTTAAAGTAACTAACGCTTTTATTGTATTGCTATTCTTTGAAATAAAGGTTTGAGTCTTTATTGTTAAAGAATATCTTTCATTTAAAATTTTTCTTAAAGACAAGGGCAAATTTTTTGCTTCAGACCAATCTTCAATCAAATTGCAAAAAACTGCTTCTTTTATCTGTTTTAAGCGAAAAGAAGGTTCATTTTTTAAAATTTTTTTTATAAGTTGGCTATTCATAAAAATTTTATTCAAACTTAAAGAAAAATGGCAACTTTAAAAAATTGCCATTAAATTCGTTAAATTAAATATTCTTTATTTAAGAAGAGAACTTAAAATTTCTCTTGCTTTTGCAGGATTAACACGCCCTTTTGTTTCTTTCATTACTTGTCCAATTAAAAACTGAAGAGCATTTTCTTTACCTTTTTTATAGTCTTCAACTGGTTTTGGATTTTCTTGAATGATTTTTTTGGCAATTTCTTCTATTACTACTTCATCGCTCACCTGTTTTAATTTTTTATCTTCAATAACATAAGTAGGATCAGCACCGGTTTTAAACATTTCCAAAAGTACATCTTTGCCAACCCTTGAGGAAATCTCTTTGTTCCATAAAATTGTAATAAGTTCGGCAAAGTTTTCAGGAGTAATTTTTAAATTTTTTATTGAAACATTGTTTTCTTTCATTAATCCCAAAAGATCAGTTTCTAAATAATTTGTGGCAATTTTTATTAAAGAAGGAATCTGATCTTGAGTAATTTTTTTAGTTTTGGCCCAATCTTTTAACTCTGATGCCACCTCTTCAAAATAATCAGCTAAATCTTTATTCTGGATTAAAATTTCTATCTCCTTTAATCCAATTTTGTATTCTTCTTGAAATCTTTCTCTTTTTTGCTGAGGTAGTTCAGGAATTGATTCTTCAATATTTGAAAGGTTTAACGGCGGTAAGTCTGGTTCTGGAAAATAGCGATAATCATTAGCTTCTTCTTTAATTCTCTGAGAAAAAGTTTTTCCCTTTATGCTATCCCATCCTCGGGTTTCTTGAATAATTTTCTCACCTTTATCTAAAATTTCTGATTGCCTTTTTATTTCATACTCGCTTGCTTTTTCTACTGCCTGAAAAGAATTTAAATTTTTTATCTCAACCTTGGTTCCCAATTTTCCTTCTTTACCTAAAGAAATATTAACTTCTACCCGCATCTGTCCTTTTTCCATATCAGCGTCGGAAATGCCTAAATATCTTAAAATTAATTGAAGCTCTTCGGCAAATTGACGAGCTTCCTTTGCTGATTGAATATCAGGTTCTGTCACCAATTCCATTAAAGGTACGCCTGCTCGATTAAAGTCAATTAAAGAATAATCTTCATTTTGGGAATGCAAAAGTCTTCCAGTATCTTCTTCTAGATGAATTCTTGTTATCCGAATTTTTCGATTTGTATTTGGAATTTTTAAGTATCCTCCCGAACATAACGGAACAGCGTATTGCGATATTTGATATCCTTTTGGCAAATCTGGATAAAAATAATTTTTCCGCTCAAAATAAGTTTCTGCGGCAATTTTAGAATTTAATGCTAAGCCGGCTTTTATAACCATTTCTAATGCTTTTTTATTTATCACTGGCAAAGTTCCTGGATGACCCATGCAAATTGGACAAATATTTAAATTTGGCTTAGTTTCATCAGGATCATTTTCACAAGAGCAAAACATTTTTGTCTTAGTTTTTAGCTCACAATGAATCTCAAGACCAATAATGGGTGAATAATTCATAAATTATTTAGAAGTTAGAATTTTTTTAATTTCATTAGATATTTCATTAATGGGTTTTTCGCCATCAATGAGATAAATATTTTTGAATTGCTGAGCTAATTTTTGATAATTTTGCCAAACTTTTTTAAGTTTTGTTTCTTTTTCAAATAAAGTTCGTGAAGAACGTTCTTTTTTTATTCTTTTAATGCAAATTTCTGGAGAAACTTTTAGAAGAAAAGTAATATCAGGCAAAATAAAATTTTTATTAAGATTTAATAGCCAATCGAAATCTACGTCTAAAGCGCCGTAAGCAAGGGTTGAAAGAAAATAACGGTCACAAATAATGATTGTTCCTTTTTTAAGTAAAGGAATAATTTCTTTTTCTAGATGGTAAGCTCGATCAGCGGTAAATAAAAGTTGCAAACATTTATTGCTAATTTTTGAATGGCCGGAGACATAACTCTTTATTAATTTTCCTATCGCAAAATTAGTAGGCTCGGCAGTAAGATGAACTTTTTGTTTTTCTTTTTTAAAATGCTTTGCTAATAAAGCTACTTGAGTAGTTTTTCCAGAACCGTCTAAACCTTCAAAAACAATGAACTTTCCGGAATAAGGATTTTTTAACATTAATTTAAATTAAATTTTTGGAAGCGTAAGTTTTGTTTGCTTTTGATATTTGCCTTTTTTATCAGCATAAGAAACTTGGCAAACTTGACTTCCTTTTAAAAAGAGAACTTGACAAATTCCTTCTTTTGCATAAATTTTTGCCGGCAAAGGAGTAGTATTGGAAATTTCAACAGTAACGTAACCTTCCCATTCTGCTTCTAAAGGCGTTACATTAACTACAATTCCGCAACGAGCATAAGTTGATTTCCCAAGACAAATCCCTATCAGATCTCGCGGAATGCGAAAATATTCTAAACTTCTAGCTAAAACAAAGGAGTTCGGGGGAATTACGCATTCTTTTCCTCGGTAATTGACAAAAGATTTTGAATCAAAATTTTTGGGATCAACAATTGCATTATTAACATTGGTAAAAATCTTAAACTCATCGGTAATTCTAAAATCATATCCATAAGAAGATAATCCAAAAGATACTACTCCTTTTCTTACTTGAGAGGTCCTAAAAGGCTTAATCATTTGATATTTTTTTACGTATTCTTTAATCTCTTTATCAGATAAAACCATAAAAATTTATTGATACTTAATTTCAATAAAAATCCTATCTTCTCTTTGAGGAATTTTATTAACCCAAAATGGCCAAAGTACTGCTTCTCCGTCCATTATTTTGCCTTTCATATTTTCTTTTATATATTTTTGAAAACCGTTTTCGTCTAATCCTGCTACTTCTTTTTTGATTTGATCAGCTGTTATTTTCCAAGCGATTTTTTCTTTCCCGCTAAAAGCGAGATCAATTACACCTTCGTTAATATTATTATTTAAAATTTCATAATTTATTTCTTGACTTGAAACTACTTCTTCAAACTCAACTCCATCTTTAACTTTAGAAGAGATAATATTAGCGACGATTTCTTGCACATCGTCTTCGTTAAAGCTCAAAACTTTTGCGGTTACTGTTGCTTTTCCTTTAAAAGTTTCTCCAATATCTCCTGCTTTTTTATCAAAAGTAATTTCTCCTTTTTCAACTACAATTAAATCCTTTAACACTTGCTGAAGGCTTGGTGAAACTTCTTTCAAAATTTCATTTTTTAATTCCTCTCCTGTATTATCTATTAATGTTTTCATTTCTGCTTTCGCCTTATCTAAATCTTCTTGACTAACTACTTTTGTTTGGCCAACAAAGCCACCATTCATAGGTTCAGTTGATTTTGCATAAATTAATTTATAAAGATCCGTTCCTTCTCCTAGGCCAGGTATTGTAAAATTAGTTGGTCCAATATTATATTCTTCTCCTGCTTCTTCAGCAATTACTTCTACTTCAACTTTCGAAGGATTATTTTTACTACCAGCGGGAATATTTATCCAATCTTCACTTCTAAAAACTTTTCCATCCTCGGATTTAAAACGAGTATTTGGAACAAATCGATGAGGAGATGAATCTTCATTATAAATAATAATTTTCCCTTTGGCTTTTGCGTTTTTATCCTCCGTCTTTGTTGCTAAAAAACTTTTTTCTATATCTTGTTTTTTTTCTATCAACTCTCCTGGGATAATTTTTTCTTTTAAATTAAATTGAGCATTATTTTTAATAGTAAACTCGCCGGAAAATTCTATTTCTTCGCTAGCTGGCACAAGAGTAATATTTGCCCGCGGAAGATAATTTAATGAATAAAATATTCCTCCTCCTATTGCAAAAAAAAGTAAAGTATATAAAACAGGTTTAAGCCAACTTCTTTTTCTTGGAGAAGCTTTTTTTTCTGAAGTATTTTCCGCTTGAGGTACATTTAATGGAGTTCCAACTTCTATTTTTTTAATTGTCTTATTTTTTTCTTCTAGAGGGGGTTGGCTTTTTGGTAAAATATCACTTACTTTTGGCCTAAATGATAATTCGCTTTCAGCAGAAAAACCGTCGCCAATTAACGATTCTTCAATCTCTATCCCACAATCTTCAGCTAATTTTTTATATTTTGGATCAGTAGAAAAAATAGCAAGTCTTTTATTTAAACTTTGAGCTTCTTTCTTTAAAATTGTCAGATTTTCAATATTTTTTAGGTTTTTATTCTCTTCAGGCAAAACTAAAATAACTTTTTCTCTTTGAGCTTTTCTTATTTCCTCTCTAACCTTATTTAAATCATCTGGTGGATCAATATAAAGAATTTGAGAGTAGGGCATAAATAATATTATTATGATATTTTATCAAATTTTTTAATTAACTTCAAAGGAAACTTGCATTTTAAATTTAGCAAAAGTTTCATTAATAATTTTGTAAAAACTTATTGGAAGATAAATATTTTCTATTGAAATAGAAACAATTTTACCCAAGAGACCAAAAGGATTTATTGCTTTTTTTTGATCAATAAGAACTTCCTTAATTTTCGCGCTAACTAAAATAAAAGAATTTTGTGAATTATTAAATTTTTGATATTTAAAGAATGTCTCCTTTTGACATTCCTCTATCATTTTTTTAAATTCTACTTCGCTAATTGGCTTAAAAGGATATTTCCGCAAAAATTCCATTTTGGTAATAATCTTTTTACCAATACCTTCTTTAACCCCAACAATTGCAGAGTTAAAATTGATTCTTCTTCTTTTTTCCATTTCTAAAATTAAATCAGTTAATTTTATCTTTAAATCTTCTATTGAATTTTTATCATAAAGCATTTCTTTTGAATCTAAAATCTTAAAGTTATTTCCTTCTTCTTCTACTGAAAAAGCTTTTATTAAGCCAGGAGAAAAACTTACTGCAAGAAAAGGTGTTAGCATATTTAAAATTTAATAATAAATTGTTTTTAATATTAATTTTGGTGTAATAAAAATTTCTATCATCGCTGCAAGAAAAAGAAACGGTAGTAAAATTTTTACAAAAAATTTTAATGAAGTTGATATTTCTTTTTTAATTTCTATCTTTTTTTTAAAAAAAATTTTTTCGATTGCAAGCTTTCCAATTTTTATTCCAGATGCCCCTGCTAAAACTATTATTGGAATTTCGATCACTCCATGGGGTAAAATTCCAGAGAGAAAAGTTGAAAGCGATAAGTTGCCCTTTGAAAGAAAAGCGAGAATTCCCAATATTTCACCATTAGAAAAAAGAGAAAGTAAGGGGAAAATTCCAAACAATAATCCAGATAAAATTACTACAAGCGCTGCAAAAGCATTATTTAAAAAAATATAAATAAATTGCCAGAAAGAATTCAACTTAGAAATAGGTTCAACAAATTTTTCTAATTCTTCTATAATTCCCTTGCTTGTATTTAAATCTACTGAAGAAATTATCCAACCCATGAATATTCCTAAAAGAAAAATTAAAAAACACAATAAACCCTCAAAACGCAAAGAATATAAGTAATCTTTAATTTCTTGATTTTTTAAAAATGCCATATTAAAAGATAGCTTATTTTTTAAAAAAAATAAAGGTCGAGGAATAAACCTCGACCTTAAAATTATAAAATTATCTCCAAAATTTCTTTTCTAAAAAACAGCCATTTATTCCTTGAACACGATGATTACGTCGATTTACCATTAATAGAGCCTTTGCTCCGCAATTAGGACATTTTATTTCATATGGTCCCTTTCCTTCCACTTTTTTAGGAAGTTCTACTTCAGCTCCACAATTTGTGCATCGTTTCTTCATGCTTTTTCCTCCTTTCGCTTTATTTTTTTTAAAGGACTGAGAGTAAAATCACCTCCTTTTAAAATTAAAAATTGGCGAAATTCTTAAATAAAAAATTAACCAATATTTATCTGGTTAATAATTTTTTCGGTAAAAATAAAACATTAAAATCTTTAATAAAGTAATTTTATCAAACTTATAAATTGTTGTCAAAATAATTAATTTTAAATTTCACTCTCTACCCTTTCTTCGGGTTTTTCTGTCATTGAGTTTGTTTTTAAGGGAGAAATGATAATTCTCCCGTCTTTTTCATCAATTTTCACTCTGTCTTCTGATTTAATCTTTCCCTCAATAATCATTTGAGCTAGAGGATTTAAAACTAAATTTTGAATAGTTCTTTTAAGAGGCCTTGCGCCGAAATTTGGATCAAAACCAACCTTTGCAAGATATCTTTTCGCTTTTGGAGTAACAGTAATTTTAATTCTTCTTTCAAGTAATCTTTGTTGAATTTTTTTCATTTGAAGGTCAACTATTTCTTCAATTTCTTTTTGAGACAAAAAGTCAAAAATAATAATTTCATCTATTCTGTTTAAAAATTCCGGCTTAAAATATTCTCTTAATTTTTCTTCTATTTTTGCCCTTAATTCTTCTTTAGATCTCTTTTGCTCTTTAGTTTTCTTTTTCTCTTGGCTATTTCCAAAGCCTAATTCTTTTGATTTTGCAATTTCTTCGCTTCCAATATTTGAAGTCATTATTAAAATGGTATTTTTGAAATTAACCAATCTTCCTTTGGCATCAGTAAGCCTTCCTTCGTCAAACACTTGAAGTAAAATATTAAATACATCCGGATGAGCTTTTTCAATTTCATCAAACAAAACTACGCTGTAGGGACGATGACGAATTTTTTCTGTTAATTGTCCGCCTTCTTCATATCCAACATATCCAGGAGGAGAACCAATTAATTTTGAAACTGTATGGCGTTCCATATATTCTGACATATCTAATCTAATCAAGGCATTTTCATCATCAAACAAAAACTCAGCTAGGGCTCGAGCAAGCTCTGTCTTACCAACACCAGTAGGCCCAAGGAATAAAAATACTCCCATCGGGCGATTTTCTTCCGAAACTCCAGCTCGAGAACGACGAATCGCGTTAGAAACTGCCTTAACTGCTTCTTCTTGGTCAATAATACGCTTATGAAGTTCTTCTTCCATTCTTGCTAATTTTTGGGCTTCACTCTCAAGCATTCGCGAAACTGGAATTCCTGTCCAACGAGAAACAATTTGAGCAATATCTTCTTCGGTTACTTCCTCTTTTAAAATTCTCTGCCCGCTCTCTTGAAATTTCTTTAATTCTTTTTCGGCCTTTTTTAGCTCTTTTTCGTCTTGAGGAATTCTGCCATAACGAATCTCAGCAACCTTTTGAAGATTACCTTCTCTCTCAGCATTTTCAGCTTCTCCTCTTAGTTGTTCTAGTTCTTTCTTTAAAAATTTTATTCGATCAATTAATTCTTTCTCTTTTTTCCATTGAATTTCAATTTTATCTTTTTGTTCCTGCAATTCAGCTAAGGATCTTTCTATCTCTTTTAACCTTTCTTTTGGCTGAGAATCTTTTTCTTTTTTAAGAGCTTCTTTCTCGATTTGTAATTTCATTATTTCTCTTTTTATTTTATCTAATTCTACTGGCTCTGATTCAACTTCAAGACGTAAGGCCGAAGCAGCTTCATCTATTAAATCAACAGCCTTGTCAGGTAAAAATCGATCGCCAATATAACGATGAGAAAGCTTGGCAGCGGCAACTAAGGCCGAATCTTTAATTTTTACTCCATGATGAAGCTCATATTTTTCTTTAATGCCTCGTAAAATAGCTATAGTATCTTCAACTGAAGGTTCAGCAACATAAACTGGCTGAAACCTCCGTGCAAGGGCTGGATCTTTCTCAATGTATTTTTGGTATTCTTTTAGAGTGGTTGCGCCAATTGCTCTCAGCTCTCCTCGGGCTAGAGCAGGTTTTAAAAGATTTGAAGCATCAATAGCTCCTTCTGCTGCACCAGCGCCTACTAAGGTATGAAGTTCATCAATAAATAAAATATACTTGCCTTGGCTTCGATTAATTTCTTTAAGAAGCGCTTTTAATCGATCCTCAAATTCTCCACGATATTTTGTACCTGCTACCATTGCTCCAAGGTCAAGAGCAATAATTTCTTTGTCTTTTAAACTTTCCGGTACATCTCCAGAAACAATTCTTTGAGCTAAACCTTCAACAATAGCTGTTTTTCCAACTCCTGCTTCTCCAATTAAAACTGGGTTATTTTTTGTTCGACGAGAAATTACTTGAATAACTCTTCTAATTTCTTCTTCTCTTCCAATTACAGGATCAAGTTTTTTCTGGCGTGCTTCTTCTGTTAAATTTCGAGTGTATTTTTTAATTACTTGATATTTTGATTCGGGAGTTTGGTCTGTAATTCTTTCACCTCCTCTAACCTCACTTAAAATCTTTAAAACTTGATTATAATCAATGTCTGAAACTACTTCTCTTGCCCTGTTTTGAGTAGCAATAATTGCTAAAAATAAATGCTCAACTGAAATAAATTCATCTCCCATATTTTGAGCTTCTCTTCTTGCTTGATCTAAAACCCGAGCAAAATCTTGTGTTAAATAAGCCTGACCAAAAGTAACCTGGCCGAAAACTCGAGACAGAGAAGCTAACATTTGATTAGTTTTCTCTTTTATGCTTGCAGGGTTTTTACCTATCTTTCTTAAAAGTAAATTAACCACGCTCTCTTCGTCCTCTAGAAGAGCATAAAGCAAGTGCAAAGCATCGATTTGCTGATGTTGCCTTTCAGCGGCAATTTCTTGAGCTTTTTGCAAAGCTTCTTGAGCTTTAATTGTAAATTTATCACCATCCATAAAATTATAATAATTTGAATACTAATATTCGGAACGAGCGCTTTTGGATATCCCGAGCCGTAAAGCAAAGATTGCGCTTTTCGAATACTATTGTTCACCTAATTGTGCCTCCAACTCCATTTCTTTTCCATTTCTTAATATTTTTAATTTAATCTTATCACCAACATTGTGAGAAAGAATTATTTTAGATAAAGTGTTTTTGGTTGTAATTTTTTGACCATCTATTTCTAAAATAATGTCATTTTCTTTTAACCCAGCCTTGTCTGCTGCACTTCCTGGGGTTACTGCTACATCTCCTATTCCACTTCCTCTCACCACCCAAGCGCCATAATCTACTGGCAAGTTATATTGTTTTTGTATATTCTCGTCAATTAAAACATGTCTTACGCCAAGAAAAGGATAAGTAATTTTCCCTGTAGCTTTTACGCTTTCTATTGCTTTTTTCGCTTGATTAATAGGAATAGCAAAACCAATATTTTCAGCACCTGAAGCCACAGCTGTATTAATACCAATAATTTCACCGGATAAATTTAAAAGTGGTCCTCCAGAGTTTCCTGAGTTAATCGCTGCATCAGTTTGGATTAATTGGTCTAATGTTTCTGCAATTCCTCCACCACTAGCTGTAATGCTTCTTGAAAGCCCAGAAACAACCCCCACAGAAACACTGTTTTGAAATTCTCCTAAAGCATTGCCAATGGCAATTACTGTCTGGCCAATTTTAAGATTATCAGAATCACCTAATGGTAAGGGAGTAAAAGATTCGCCTGACTTTGGATCAATTTTCAAAACTGCTAAATCCTGCGAAGAAGCTCTTGCTAAAACTTTAGCTGGATATTGTTCATTATTAGATAAAATTACTGTATAGTTAATATTTTCGTATTGAACAACATGTTTATTTGTCAAAATTAAACCATCAGAAGAAATAATAAAGCCCGTACCGCCACTCTTAATTTGTTGAGAAAAGAAGGGAATTCCTGGTATTGCTATTTCTCCTTCAGCTATAATTGACACTACACTAGGTAAAGCATCATTAACTACCTTTATTACCTGTTCTTCTTGACTGCTTGTAACTTCTTTTTCAATAATCTTAGGCGATGTTTCATCTGTTGTTTGAGTGGGAGATGTAGTATTTATTGAATTTCCAAAAACTTTCATTACTTGGGGATAATAATTTATCGCCAAAACACCTCCGGCAAAACCGACTATTAAAGAAATAATGACTGATATAACAATAATATATTGAGGTTTCATAAATTTATAAGGTGTGTGCACCAAAATGTTTTGGGGTATGGGTTCCTCCCATGTTTTGGTTCCAGGAAATAATCCTCCAAATTTGCTTTGCAAATTTGGAGACCACGTGGTCTCCAAAAATTGTTTTACAATTTTTGGAGTATTACGACGCAAGAAACCAGAATTTTACGAAAGTAAAATTACTGGTGTCTTGAGGGATGCTCCAAGAATACTTCGTATTCTTTTCGCCGAATTTACTTCGTAAATTCGAGCTCGAAACCAAAACTGCTTTTCTCTTATGAGGCATTTATGCCGAATGTTTTGGTTCCAGAAAGATAGGAGCGTAGCGACGTAAGAAAACAGCTTGGCTGTTGTCTTACAGGAGGTCTGGAACCAAAACTGCGGTGGGTGTAGGATTTGAACCTACGAGGGACGGTTTAGGTCCCACGGGTTAGCAACCCGTTGCTTTAAGCCAACCTCAGCCAACCCACCAAACCACTGTAAAATAGTGGAATTTTTAAACCTTAATTTTAAATTTTCAAATTTTAATCTTACAAATTTAGAAATTAAAAATTTAAAATTAGAAATTCCAATTTTTGTTTTACAAAAATTGGCTATATTCCTTCTTCTCTCAACTTTTCTATAAGCTCTTTTTGTTTTTTTGTTAATTTTGTCGGTGTTTTAACATTAATTTTCACGTACATATCTCCTTTTCCTCTGCTATTTAAATGAGGAATACCCATTCCTTTTAACTTTAATAATTTTCCAGCTTGTGTTCCCGCAGGAATTTTAAGTTCTATCTTACCACCTAATGTTGGAATGTCAACTTTATCTCCAAGAGCTGCTTGAGAAAAATTAACATCTAGATTGTAGTATATATCATCTCCTCTTCTTTGAAAATAAGGATGATCTTTTACACGAATTTTCACTAAAAGATCGCCTGGTTTTTCTCCCCTAGTCCCTGCGTCTCCTTTCCCTTCGATTCTGATAACTTCATTATTTTGCACTCCTGCTGGAATAAAAAAAGAAATTCTTTCAAAATCTTTTATTCTACCTTCTCCACCGCACCTTCCGCACTTTATCTCTGGAATTTTTCCTGTACCGTTACATTGAGGACAAATTCCAGTTCTTGTAAAACTGCCAAAAAAAGTTTGGTGAACTTGGTGAACCTGACCCTCCCCTCGACACGAAGGACATATTTCCATTTTTGCTCCTGGTTCAACACCTGTTCCTCCACACTTAGGACAGACCACAAGTTTATGAAGCGTGATTTCTTTTTGAACACCAGAAAAAACTTCTTCCAAGGTTAATTCAAGCTCAATTGCAATATCTTTTCCCTTTGTTTCTCTCTGTCGCGAAAAGCCAAAAGGAGAACCACCAAAAAATTCCTCAAAAATATCTTCAAAGTCTCCGAAATCACCAAATCCTCCAAAGTCTCCAAAATCAAATCCTCTACCAAAAGGACTACCTTCAGCTCCAGCACCAAAAGGCGTTCCCTCAAAATCAAAACCACTTTTCCTCGCTGCATCATATTTTGCTCTTTTTTCTTTGTTGCCTAAAATTTGATAAGCTTCGTTTATTTCTTTAAACTTTTCTGCTGAACCTCCTTTATCGGGATGATACTGATGAGCTAATCGATAAAAAGCCTTCTTAATTTCTTCCTCTGAAGCATTTTCAGAAACGCCTAAAATTTTATAATAGTCTTTCATAGATATTACATTTTAAATAATAAATTTATTACAAAATTTGCGAAGGGTAACTAATGGCTTTGTGGTCCTTCTTGGCTTTGACTATTATTTCTCGTTTCCTCCCTTACCATACATTTGAGCACCAACTTTCTGAATGGTTTGAGACAAATCCTGTGTTTTCTGTTTAATCTCTTCTAAATTATCTCCATTCATTACCTTGCGAAGTTCTTCGATTTTTGCTTCTGCTTCTTTTTTAAGATCTTCAGAAATTTTTGTTCCTGCCTCTTTTAAAGTTTTTTCACTTGTATAAATAAGATTTTCTGCAATGTTTTTTGCTTCGATTAATTCTTTCTTTCTTCTATCTTCTTCGGCATACATTTCTGCCTCCTTTCTTAATCTTTCTACTTCATCTTTTGAAAGACCAGATTGGGCTTCGATTCGAATTGATTGACTCTTACCTGTAGCTTTATCTTTTGCTGAAACGCTCAAAATTCCATTGGCATCAATATCAAAAGTAACTTCAATCTGAGGCACGCCACGTGGAGCAGGAGGAATACCGTCCAAAATAAATCTCCCTAAACTTTTACAATCCTGTGCCATTGGCCTTTCTCCTTGCAAAACATGAATTTCTACTGAAGTTTGATTATCAGCAGCAGTTGAAAAAATTTGGGTTTTGGAAGTAGGAATAGTTGTATTTTTGGGAATTAAAATTGTATTCACTCCTCCTAATGTTTCAATACCTAGTGATAATGGAGTCACATCCAAAAGCAAAACTTCTTTCATTTCTCCTTGTAAGATTCCTCCTTGAACCGCCGCTCCAATTGCTACTACCTCGTCTGGATTAATTTCTTTGTTTGGTTCTTTGCCAAATAATTTTTTAACTTCTTCTTGAATTTTTGGCATTCTTGTTTGTCCCCCAACTAAAACTACCTCATCAATGTCACTAATTTCAAAGCCTGCTTCTTTTACTGTTTGTTTCACAAGCTCAAGGGATTTCTCAATATAATCAGAAACCAATTCTTCTAATTTTGAACGAGTAATTGTATAAGAAAGATGTTTTGGACCAGAGGCATCAGAAGTAATAAAAGGTAAATTAATCTCTGCTTGCATTGTTGTTGAAAGTTCTCTTTTTGCTTTTTCAGCTGCTTCTTTTATTCGCTGGAGAGCTAAAGGGTCTTTTGAAAGATCGATTCCTTCATCTCTTTTGAAGTTTTCAACAATATAATCCATAATTCGCTGATCAAAATCATCTCCGCCAAGATGAGTGTCACCTCCTGTTGCTTTTACTTCAATAGTGTCAGAAGTAACATTTAATACTGAAACATCAAAAGTACCTCCTCCAAAATCATAAACCACAATTTGCTGATCTTTTTTCTTTTGAAGACCATAGGCTAAGGCTGCGGCCGTTGGTTCATTTATGACTCTTCGTACATTAAACCCGGCAATCTCTCCAGCATCTTTTGTAGCTTTCCTTTGGCTATCATCAAAATAAGCTGGACAGGTAATAATAGCATCAGTAATTTTCTCACCCAATTTTGCTTCGGCATCTGCTTTCAATTTTTGCAGAAACATTGCTGAAATTTCTTGGGGCTTATACCATTTATCACCCATTTTAACTTCTACTCCTCCGTCTGAAGATTCTCGAATTTCATAAGATAAAAGTTTTTTATCTCGTTGAACTTCGGGATCAGAAAATCGGCGACCAATAAGTCGTTTAACAGAATAAATAGTATTTTTAGGGTTGGTAATGGCTTGCCTGCGAGCTAAAGTTCCAATTAACCTTTCACCGTTTTTTGAAATAGCAATAACGGAGGGAGTTGTTCTCTCTCCTTCTGCGTTTTCAATAATCTTTGGCTCACCAGCCTCTACAACAGCCATTGCCGAAAAAGTTGTACCTAAATCAATACCTAGAATTTTTGCCATATGTGTTAAAAATATCAGCAAGGCACTAAATTTTGTTCTACTTTATGTAATATGTAAAATAATTTTGATTGTAGAAAAACAAGAATTATAGTGTCTCGCTTACATAAATTAAATCTTGTAAATTTTTAAAGATAATAATGCTTTAATGCTCCCTTGCTTCTTTAGGTCAAAAAGCAAGGAAGCAGACAAAGCACTATTATTTTACCTTGACCTGGACTTTTTTAGCTTTCTTCACTTCGCTCTTTGGTAAAGTAATCTTTAACATTCCATTCTTTGATTCAGCTGTTGCTTTCTCTGCTTTTACCTCGGTTGGTAAAGTAACTGCTCTTTCAAATGCTCCTTTCCTAATTTCTTTCATCCAATAATTTTTCTTTTTCTCTTCTTTTTCCTCTTCAATTTTTCCCTTAACGTTCAAAATATTGTCTTCAACTGAAATTTCTACATCAGTTGGCTTAACACCAGCTAACGGCATTTCTACATAAACACTATTTTCATCTTCTGAAACATCTACTGCTGGAAACCCTCCTCGACGGAGAGGAATCACTGGAAAAAAATCTTCATCTTCAAAAAACTTTTCCAGGTCTTGGAATGGTTCCCATGGAATAATTGCCATAGTTTTTTCTATCAACGAATATACGAATTTATTACGAATTTACAAACAAATATTCTATTTTATTATAGAACTAAATTAATTTGTAAATCCGAGAATGATTCGTAATTCGTTGATATTTTAATAATTAGCTTTCTCGACCTTTGCCCACTTTTACCTTAGCAGGCCTTAAAACTTTCTTATTTAATAAATAACCTTTTTGTGAAACTTCTATAACCTTTCCTTCCTCTCCTTCTATCACTTCTACTGCTTCGCAAAGTTCTGGGTTAAAATCTTCATCTATTTCAATTTCTTCTACTCCTTCTTTTCTTAAAATACCTTCAATTTGTTTTTTTATTCCCAAAACTCCTTTTGCCCATGAATTTTCTTTCATTTCCTCTGGTAAGTTCTTTTCTGCTCTTTCTATACTATCTAGAACTGAAAGAAACTCAAGTAAAATTTTCTTTTTAAAAAATTCTATTTTTTCTTCCAATTTTTTTTCTTCATCTCTTTTATAGTTAAGGAAATCTGCTCTTTCTCTTTGCCAGCCTGCTAAATATTCTTCTTTTTCCTTCTGACAAATTTTTAATTTTTCCTTCAATTTTTCAATTTTTTTTTCAAGATCTAAGTTTTTTTCTTCACCTTCCTCAATATATTCAACTTCGTCAGTAGTTTTCTTTTCTTTTTTATTTTTGTTTTCTTCTTCCATAAATCACTACGACTTTACGAATTGCCATAAATATTTGCAATCCGCATCATCAAAATTATTATTCTAAATTTCTTCTAAAATTTCTTTAACTTTTCTTACCAAAGCAATATTCTTTTGATAGTCCATTCTTATTGGTCCTAAAATTCCTACTACTCCATCCTCTAGTCCTCCCAAAATCAAACTTAAGCTTTCTTCTCTGCTAAATGGATTTTCTCTGCCAATATAAATTTTTATATCATTACCAATATCTTCTTTTTCGATTTTATCATATAATTCCTCAAATGCTTCTACTATTTCTAAAATTTCTTCTGGTTGATAAAATTCTGGCTGAGATAAAAGATAAGAAAGTCCTTGCCAGAAAAAATTTCTTTCCCAAAATACTATACTTAAATTTTTCGAAACTAGCGCCATCAATTTTCCTAATTCCCTTATAATTCCTTCTCTGTCACGTTGATTTGTAAAAACTTCTTCAATTCTCTTTTCTACTTCGGAAGACAACCGTGGTTGGCAAAACTTTTTAATGAAAAATCGATAAGCCTTTTCGGTTGGAATTCTACCAGCTGAACAGTACGGTTGCCATAAATATCCTTTTTCTGTTAACTCTACCATATCCCATCTAATCGTTGCTGGGCTTACATTTAAATTATAATTTTCCGCCAGCATCTGAGAGCTCACCGGTTCAGCAGTTTTTATATATTCTTTAACCACGCATTTTAAAATTTTTTCTTGTCTTTTTTCCATATTACAAATCTCTCCATTAAATTTCTTTCTATATTATAATCAAAAAAAATTAGCAGTCAAGAGGTCTAACTGCTAAATAATTTTATAATTAAAATAAATAAAACTGCGAAAAAAACTTCTCGTAGTTTCTGCGCTTTTTTTAAAAAACCGAAACGGCTTGCCCGTGTCTTTAAGGGATGCTCAAAGAAAGCAAAGCTTTCTTTTCGCCGAATTCACAAAGTGAATTCGAGCTCGAAACCAAAACTGATTGAAGGTATGGAATTCTTTCCATGTTTTGGTTCCAGGAAGATAGGAACGTAGTGACGTAAGAAACCAAAATTTTATGAAATAAAATTGTTGGTGTCTTAAGGGAGGTCTGGAACCAAAACTATTCGTACTCTCTCATTTCAAGCTGACTTTGAATCTGTTTTGAAGTCTCAAGAACAACCGAAACAATAATTAAAAGAGATGTTCCTCCAATAGCAAAACTGAAAGAAGTAATGCCAGTAATGCCTTGAATTATTGATGGCATTACTGCAATTAATCCTAAAAAAACAGCTCCAACTAATAAAACTCTGTTTAAAATAGTGCGTAAAAAATCAGCGGTTTGTTTTCCAGGTCGAAGACCAGGGACAAATCCTCCCATTTTTTGAAGATTTTCAGCAATATTTTCAGGGTCAAAAGTAACAGCTGTATAGAAATAAGTAAAAAGGACAACTAAAATAAAATAGCAAATGCCATAAATCCAAGAATTTTTAAAAATATTATTAAGAAAATTAGCAAGAGTAGAAAGCCAATTAACGGAAGAGTCAGCAAAAACAGAACCAAACATACCAGGAAGCATCATAATTGAAAGAGCAAATATAATTGGAATTACTCCAGCGGGATTAATCATCATTGGAAGATAGGTCTGAACACCTCCATACATTTTATTTCCGCGAACGCGCTTAGCATAAGAAACAGGAACATTGCGACGAGCCTGGGTAACTATTACCACGCCAATAGTAATTAAGATTGCGGCGATAAAAAACAAAACATAAGAAGGGAGCTGAGAAGGATCCCAGGTTAAAATAATTTGCCTTATTGAGGAAGGAACACCAGAAATTATACCAGCAAAAATTAAAAGAGAAATTCCATTACCAATGCCTTTCTCAGTAATTAATTCCCCAATCCACATCAAAAAAACAGAACCAGCCGTTACAGTAATAATGGAAACAATAAGGTTAAGTCCGGTCACTTCTCCAAAAACACCTTGCTTTTGAAGAAGGCGAAGCATAGCAAATGATTGAATAGCAGCTAAAGGAACGGTTAAAATTCTTGCATATTGATTAAATTTTCTTCTACCCTGTTCTCCTGATTCTTGATACATTTCTTTTAAATTTGGAAAAATCAAAGTTAGAAGCTGCATAATAATTGTACCTGTAATATAAGGACCTAATCCAAGCATTACAATTGAAAGATTCTCTAAAGCACCACCAGTAAAAACATTCATTAAACCAAAAAATTGATTAGTCTGAAAAAATTCTATTAGCTTCGATCTATCAATTCCAGGAATAGGAATATTAGCAGCTATTCGAAAAACTACCATCATTGCTACAACAAAAAGAATTTTATTCCGAAGATCCCGGCTTTTAAAAATAGCAGTAAATTTACTAAAATCCATATTTACAATTTATCCCCTCTTTTTGGGAATTTTTTTAATAAAATCTCGAATCTCTGGTCTAATTTTAGCACCAGCTCTCGAAGTTTGTCCTTTTATTCCTTTGCCACTATAAGTTCCTCTTTTCCCTCCCCGACCAATGCGTTTTTTATCCTTGGGCTTATGAGTAGGTTGAATTTGATGAAGTTGCATATTTTAAATTTAAACTTGTAAGCTTTGAAGAGCTTTTATAGTTGCTCTTGCAATATTAATTTTATTATTAGTTTTTGAAAGTAATTTACCGGTAATATTAGGTATCCCTGCTAATTCGCAAATTGATCTCATTGCTCCTCCGGCAATGATTCCTCTGCCTTTTTTTTGAGGACGAAGTAAAACTTTTGCTGATTTATATTTTTTTTCAACTTCAAAAGGAATAGTTTCATTTTTAATTGGAACCTCAATTAAATTTTTCTTTGCTTGGCGAGTTGCCTTTTCAATAGCTTCACTTACATCTTTACCCTTTGCTACTCCAACTCCTATTTTTCCATTTCGATTTCCAACTATTATTGTTGCTCTAAAACGAAGCCTTTTTCCTCCGGCTGTAACTCGAGTAACTCTTGCAAGATCTAAAAGTTGTGATTCAAATTCATCTTTTTTTTGCATAAATTTATATCAAATTAGTTGTAAGTTATTATAAAATTAGAACTCTAATCCTCCTTCTCGTGCTCCATCAGCAAGCGCTTTAACTTTTCCATGATATTGATATCCTCCTCTATCAAAAACTACTTTTTTAATACCTTTTTCTTTTGCTTTCTCTGCGATCAATTTTCCTACTTCAAAAGCTACTTTAGTCTTAGTAGTTTTTCTCTCGTTTTTTGTTTTTAATCCTAAGTCATTTGCTGCTGCTAAGGTTTCTCCTTTCTCATCATCAATTATTTGACAATAAATATGAGAATTTGAATGAAAAACTGAAAGGCGAGGACAAGAACTAGTTCCCTTAACCTTGCTTCTAATACGCTTATGACGTCTAATTTTTTTTTCTTTTTTTGGCAACATATTTTTATATTTTATTTTTCAACAGCAGCTGCTTTTTTACCTGCTTTTTTCCTTATCACTTCGTTAATATAACGAATACCTTTGCCCTTGTATGGTTCTGGAGGTTTAACTCCTCTAATTTTTGCAGCAATATTTCCTACTTTTTCTTTATCAATGCCACTAATTTTTATTATATTTTTTTCAATAGAAAGTTTTATTCCTTCAGGAGGAGAAATTTCAACTAAATGAGAAAATCCCACCTTTAAAACTAACTTTTCACCTTTTATCTCGCCCCTCCATCCTACTCCCTCAATCTTTAATTCTTCTTCAAACCCTTTATTTACTCCTTCTATAGCATTTTTTATACATCTTTGCCATGTGCCCCACAAAGCTTTCTTTTTTTTATCTCTACTCCCTTTAAACTTAACTGAGATTTGATTTCCTTCTTTTTCAATAGAAATTTCTGGGGGAAAAGTTTTTATTAGTTTCCCTTTCGGTCCCTCAATTGAAATTTCATTTCCTTTTATTTCAATATTCACTCCTTCTGGAATTTGAATTGGTTGTTTGCCGATTTTAGACATAAATATAATCTCAAATCTTAAAAAAATTCCAAGCACCAAAATCAAATAGTTTAGAATTTTGGTCATTAGAATTTAGGATTTCATTGGAATTTGGATGTTGAAAATTGGTCATTAAAATTCTTCCTTTTCCCACAACATCATTATTGCTCCATTATATTCGAAAATTTCACAATTTTCAAAAATTTCATCTAATATTTTTTTGATTTCTTCTTTGCGAAAAGGCTTACCTAATTCAAGAATGTTTGAAATATTTAATTTTGAATTATCTCCTTCTTTTTTTAATGGTTCTCTTAAAAAGAAATATTGAAAATTATTTTTAATTCTTTTTAAAACTTCTTTTGGATTTTTTAAATGGTGTAGAACTCCCCACATTACTGCAAGTTCTCCATTTGGCATTTCTTCTTCTAAATTCATAACTTTTGCATTAATACCCCTCTTTCTTGCTTTTTTTATTAAACTTTCTTCTATATCGCAAGCAAAAACCTTTTTTGGTTGAAAAATTTCTGTAAGCAAAATTGTCACCTTTCCATCTCCACACCCCAAATCATACATTTCTCGTTTTCTAAAATCTTCTGGCAAAATTTTTTTTAAAAAGGTTAATTGATCTTTGATATGAGAACCAATAATAATATTATTACCAAAAGGGGTATAAAGAAATTTTTCAAGATTGTTCATAAATTTCAATCTACGATGTAGCTTACGTCACCTTTTTCAAATCTACGAATTTATCCAAATACCACGAATATATTCGAATGTGCGTTTTTGGATAAAGTAAGGCCTGAGTTTATCGAAGAACGAGCTCAGGCTTTTCAAATACTACCATATCTCACACAATGCTTCTCCTCCTACATTTAATTTTTTGGCTTCCTTCGATGTTAAAAGTCCTTTTGGAGTAGAAACAATTAATATTCCGTAACTATTTTTGGGGAAATAAAGTTCTTTACTTTTAAAGTAAAGCCTTCTTCCTGGCTTTGAAATTTTTTTTACATCATGAACTTTTGATTCGCCATTCTCATATTTCAGCCTAATCACAATTCTTTTTTGAGGACTGTCAAGGGAAGCTGTTCTTTTTTTTACTGTTTCAATAAAACCTTCTTTTGCTAAAATTTTTGCTAATTGATAATTAATTTCTGAATAAGGAAAACTAACTGTTTTTTTATGAGCAGCTCCAGCATTTTTGATTTTTATTAACATTTCTGAAATTGGATCCATAGTGATAATACAAAGTTAGTCGCTCACCCTCTTCCAGAACTTTGTTCTGGCGCTCGGCTTTACCTCGCTTCGGGCTCGCTCTTAAGAAACCCTCGGTTTCTTACGTCGCTTCGCTCCTATTTTCCTATGTGGGGAAACCGGAGGGTTTCCCCAGTCCCTTTCCGATAGGGGACGCTTTTCTTACTTTCTTCTTTACCAAGATGATTTTTTTACTCCTGGCAACAACCCTTTGTTAGCTAACTCACGAAAACAAATTCGGCAAAGACCAAAATCTCGCATATAACCTCTTCTTCTACCACAACGCCAACATCGTCTTACTTTCCGTGTTGAAAATTTTGGTTTTTTTTGACTTTTAATAACTTGACATTTTTTGGCCATAATATTTTTTGAAAAAGAAACTCTAAACTCAAAACCTTAAACCCTAAAAATTTTTCAACTTTAAACTTATTTAGAATTTAGAGTTTTAAATTTAGGATTTTCCACTTTTAGTGGAAACCCTAAGAGTTTATACAATTCTATTGCTTCTTCTCTGCTTTTTGCATCTGTAACTATTGTTATTTCTAAGCCAAAAATTATTTTAGCTTTTTCTGGTTTTATCTCTGGAAAAACTATATGCTCTTTTATTCCTATTGTCAAATTACCTCCCTTGTCAATGCAATCTTGAGAAATTCCTTGAAAATCACGTGAGCGAGGAAGAGCAAAATTTAATAATCTTTCTAAAAAATCATACATTCGCTTCCTTCTTAGGGTTACTTTTAGTCCCACTGACGAACCTTTTCTAATTTTAAATCCAGAAATTGCTTTTTTTGCTTTGGTAATAATTGGCTTTTGACCACAAATTAAGGCAAGGTCAGAAGATATGCTTTCCAAAAGATTTTCTCTTTTTGAAGGGTCAACGCTTTCCAAAACTTTCCCAACACCAACATTCACTACCACTTTTGTAATTTTTGGCACAGCCATAACGCTTTTATAACCAAATTTTTCTTTCATTTCGGGAATAACTTCTTTTTTATATTTTTCTTGTAATTGCATAACCATCAACGAATTACTAATCTCTTACTAATGTACGAACATACGAATTCGTAATTCGTAAATTATTTAAATTTCTTGTCCGCATTTTTTGCAAATTCTATATTTTTTTTCTCTTGTGATTTTATATCCTACCCTTGTTGCTTTTCCACATTTTGGACAAATCAATTTAACGTTGGAAATATTAATGGGAGCAGGAATTTCAACAACCTGACCTTTTTCTCCTTCTTTTTTGGGCCGAACATGTTTTTTATGAAGGTTAATTCCTTCAATAATAACCTTGCCTTCTTTGGGAAGAGCTTTTGCAATTTTCCCTTTTCTTCCTCGGTCTTTTCCAGTGGTTACTAATACTTGATCACCTTTTTTAATTTTCATGTATTTTATAAACGTAGATTTATGCGGATAAATCCGCGCTAATCAATGCTTATAATGGTTATACTATATTTTTTGACATTGTCACGATTCTACTAAATCCTTTATCTTTTAAACAACGAGGAATAGGACCTAAGATTCTTGTTCCTTTTGGATTTTTAGTTTTCCCATCAAGAATAACTGCTGCATTGTCGTCAAATCGTAAATAAATTCCACTTTTTAATCTAAAAGGTTTTTTTTGACGAACAACAACTGCTCTTACAATATCTTTCTTTTTTACTGTTCGTCGTGGTTCAGCTTCTTGTACTGAAGCAACAATAATATCACCAATCTGAGCATACCGTCTTTTTGAACCTCCTAAAACTTTAAAACAACGGATTGTTTTTGCTCCAGTATTATCAGCAACTTTTAAAATGGTACGAGGTTGAATCATATTCGCTTCGTTTAAAATCGAATTGCAAATATCAAAAAGAAAAATTAAAAAATTCTTTTTGCATTTTACATTTTCATTTGCTGAGTTTTTCACTTTAGGTGAAAGAACGAAGCGTGAAATGAAACTATTGTTTCATTGAACTGCTTTTTGATGGGCGAAGAGAACTTTGTTCTCTTCTTGACCTTCGCTTTCGCGTTGCAAAAGTTCGGTAGGCGAAGAGAGCTTTGTTCTCTTCTTCCATCGAGGCTTTAGCTAAGATGTGAAAAGAATGAAATTCTTTGACCGCTTCGTCTCGCTTCGCTCGACTCAGCTTTTTATTTTTGAATTAACTTTTTCTACTACTTTCCATTTTTTCTCTTTTGAAATTGGTCTTGTCTCTTCAATAGTAACTTTATCACCTATTTTCAAATTATTATTTTCATTATGGGCTTTATATCTTTTATGGGTTTTATATCGCTTTTTATATTTTTTTTGATATGCCCACTGCTCAACCTCTACTACAACTGTCTTTTGCATTTTATTTGAAACTACAATTCCTTGTAATTGTTTTTTTGACATATAAGTTTAAATATTAAATCACAAATTCCAAATTCCAGATTATTTGTTATTTGGTGCTTGGTGCTTGGGATTTAATACTGTAAGTATCCTTGCAATATCTTTCTTAATTTCTCTTATTTCTCTAATATTTTTAACTTTCTTTTGAGAAAGATCAAATCTAAGTTGAATCATTTTTTTTCTTTTTTCTTCAAGAAGTTTTTCTAATTCTGCCTTTGATAAATTTTTCAATTCTGACATTTTCATATTTTATTTATATTTATTTAGAAATTAGAAATTTTTATTCTGTTTCTACTATTTTGGTTTTGATCGGTAATTTTCGGCCAGCTTCTTTAAGAGCTTCCACTGCTACTTCTTTTGGGACTCCATCTATTTCAAAAATTATTCTACCAGGTTTTATTGGAAAAACATAGTGATCAACCGCTCCTTTGCCACCACCCATTCCAACTTCGTTACCTTTAAAGGTTACTGGCTTTTGTGGAAAAATTCTTATCCAAATTTTTCCTTTCCCTTTAAATTCACGTAAAAGAACTCTTCTTGCGGCTTCAATCTGATTAGCTTTAATCCAACGACTCTCCATTGCTTTTAAACCAAATGTTCCAAAAGCAATTTCAGTTGCTCTTCTTTCGACTCCTTTAGTACGACCCTTCATCATTTTTCTATATTTTACGCGTTTTGGTTGAAGCATATTAGAAATTAAGCGTTAATTGTTCAGCGTTCAAATTTAATAAATTTTAACGCTTCACAGACAAAACACTATATTTTTTCTCCTTTATATAACCAAACTTTTATTCCCACAACTCCATAAGTACAATAAGCTCTTGTTTCTGCATAATCTACATTTGCCCTTATGGTTTGAAGAGGTAATTTACCTTTTTTGAAAGTTTCAGATCGCGCAATCTCTACTCCATCCAATCTTCCTTTTATTTTTATTTTTATTCCTTCTATTTCTTTTTTTTGCAAAACTCTTTCCATGGATCTTTTGATAGCTCGACGGAAAGGAACTCTTCTTTCGATATCAGCAGCAATCTGATCAGCAACAATAGTTGCGCTCATTAATGGTTCTTTTACTTCTTCAATATCAATTTTTATTTCTTTTCCTTTTATTATTTCAGCAATTTTCTTTGAAAGATTTTCAGCGCCTTGACCTCCTTTTCCAATCAAAAAACCTGGCTTTGCTGTTCTTATAGTAATATTTATTTTATTTGCCAATCTTGATATTTTGACTTTTTCTATTACTCCTCTCTCAAATTCTTTTGCCAAAAAATTTCTAATTTTAATATCTTCTTTTAGATTTTTTTGATATTTTTCATCAGAAAGCCAAGAAGCATCCCAATCTTCGGTTGAGCCAATTCTAAAAATTTTTGGATGAACTTTATGAGCCATAAAACTTTTTTTTCTTAAAAGAAACTCTAATTTCTAAACCTTTAAATTTTCAACTTTTTGAGATTTTTTAATTTGTTGTTTAGAGTTTAGATTTTTGGATTTAGAATTTTCTTCTTTTATGTCCAAAACAAGATTTATGTGGCTTGTCTTTTTTTGAATCTCATGAGCCGTGCCTCTTGAAACAGGTATCCATCTTTTTAATTTTGGGCCCTCATCAACATTTATTTCTTTAATATAAAGTTTTTGAATTTGTTCTTCTGTTAAGTTAAAATTTTTTTTAGCATTCGCCACTCCTGAATTTAAAAGCTTTAAAAGCGGTTCAGCTGCTCTTTTTTCTGTAAATTTAAGAATTGACTGAGCTTTGTTTACTTCCATTCCTCGAATTAAATCAGCTACTAATCTTACTTTTCGAGGAGCTATTCTTAAATAATTTAATGATGCTTTTATTTCCATAATTTCTATACAAATTATAAATCCTTTGCTAGGTATACAAAAACATATATAAACATAGTTCGTAAATTCGACATCGATTCGTAATTCATTGATTATTTTGTTTCTTCTTTTCTCTCAAGCTCTCTTTCCATTTTACCACCATGTCTTTGAAATTTTGTGGTTGGTGAAAATTCACCAAGCCGATGACCAACCATTTCTTCTCTAATTTTAACAGAAATAAATTCTTTGCCATTATGGACAAGAAATTCCATTCCAATCATTTCTGGAGTAATCATTGCTGACCTTGCCCATGTTTTAATGGGTTGACCTTTTGATTCTTTCATTTTCTTTTCTAACTTTGGATCTCTATAAATACCTTTTTTTAAACTTCTTGCCATATCATTATTTACGAATTACGAATCTTTATGAATATACGAATTCGCATAGATTCGTAAAGTAAATTCGTTGATTACTTTCTACGTTTTACTATATATCTATTTGAAAATTTATGCTTTTTTCTTGTTTTTTTACCAAGAGCTGGCTTGCCCCATGGAGTTTTTGGATGTTTTAAACCAATAGTTGTTCGTCCTTCTCCTCCACCGTGTGGATGATCTGGAGGATTCATTGCTGTTCCTCTCACGGTAGGTCTTATACCTCTATGCCTTGTCTTTCCAGCTTTTCCCAAAACCTCAGTTCTTTTATTAATATTAGAAACCTGTCCTATGGTAGCAAAACATTCTTCAGAAATCAAGCGAACTTCTTTTGAAGGCAAAGAAATGCTTACATATCCTCCTTCTCGAGATAAAATTTGGGCTTTACTTCCAGCACTTCTTACTATCTTTCCACCTTGGCCTGGTATTAATTCTATATTAAATATTGATGATCCAGGAATAATATTTTTCAATTTTAAACGATTACCTGTTTTTAAAGGAGCGTTTTCTTGACATACCACCTTATCTCCAACTTTTATGCCTTCTGGAGCTATCTGATATCTTTTTTCTCCGTCTTGATATAAAAGAAGCATTAAAAAGGCTGAACGGTTTGGATCATATTCAATCGCTTTAACTGTAGCAGGAATATTAATCTTATCTTCGCCAAAATCTACTATTCGATATTTTTGTTTTTCTCCACCTCCTTTATGACGAATAGTAATTCTACCACTACTAGTTCTACCCGCATGCTTTTTCAAAGGTAAAATTAAACCTTTTTCAGGCTCTTTTTTGGTTAAAACTGAATAATCTTCGACAATCATTCCTCTTTGTCCCGGTGTTGTTGGTTTCTTTTGTTTCATAATCCTAATTTTACAACAAGTTATTAAGCTATTAGTTATTAAATTACCGTGGTGTTGTTTCAATCTTTTCTCCTTCTTCTAAAGAAATAATCGCTTTTTTGTAGCCAGGCTTCCATCCTTCTTGTCTTCCTACTCTTTTTCTTTTTTTACGAACATTTACAATATTTACTTTTTTAACTTTGACCTTATAAATATCTTCAATAGCTTTCTGAATTTCAACTTTATTTGCTTCTGGAAAAACTTTAAAAATATATTTATTTTGATTAGCTAAGTTTGTTCCTTTCTCGGAAATAATTGGTTCTTTCAAAATTCGATAAGCAATTTTACTCTTGCCAATACTTTTTTTAAGTTGAACTCCTTTTTGAGGTTTAATTTTTGGCTCATTTTTCTTTTTCTTTTCTTTAACTACTTCTTTTTCAAGCTCCTTTTTTTGAGGAGTTGGTTTTGTTTTTTCTTTTTTCCTTTGAAATGGTAGAGTTATCATAAGTTACTAATTTGTGCGAAAAAATTAGCGAATGTTCGCTAACGATTCGTGCATATTTGCGAGACTGCTTCGTGCTCCATTATTATATATTTATTCTGAAGTAAAAGATAAGGATTTAATGAATTTACTGAAATTACTTTAACATTTTCAAGGTTTCGAAAAGATTTTTTTATTTGCTCATTTGCTTTTGATAAAACTATTAATGTCTTTTTTTTATTAATTTCTGGTGCAATTTTTTCAAGGTTTTTTATAATTTCTGCTGCTAAACTTGTTTTAAGTTTTTCCATTTCTATTTTATCTAAAAAAATAATTTCATTATCTTTTATCTTTTGAGAAAGAACCATGTATAAAGCTTTTTTCTTGGCTTCTTTTGAAAGTTTTGTTTGATAATTTTTTTCTGGCTTAGGACCAAAAGTTACTCCTCCTCCTCTCCATAATGGTGAACGAATTGATCCATGCCTTGCTCTACCCGTTCCCTTTTGTCTCCATGGCTTTCTTCCGCCCCCACTTACTTCGCTTCTATCCTTTGTTTTTGCAATTGGTTTACGCCTTAAATTTTGATAATACAAAACTGTCTGATAAATGTGGTCAGAATTTAATGCTCGCTGAGGCTTAGCCTCATCTCGCGCCGCTTTGCTCGGCTTTCGATTAAATACATCTTCCGAAAGATCAATCTCTCCTACTTTTTCTCCTTTTTGATTATATAAAGCAGATTGCATAATTTCTTAACTTTACAACTTACAACTTACAACTTTATAATTAAAACTTTTTGTTATTTATTATTAGCTATTAGTTGAACTATTGTTCCTTTCTTTCCTGGTATTGCTCCCTTTATTCCTAATAAATTTTTTTCTTTATCAACTTTCACAATCTCTAAATTTTGAATCGTAACTCTTTTTCCTCCCATTCTTCCGGCCATTTTTTTCCCTTTAAATACTCTTTCTGGGTCAGTTGCGCCAATTGACCCTGGCTTCCGAAGCATATGCTTTGTACCATGAGTTTTTGGCGCTCCAGCAAATCCCCACCTTTTTACCGGTCCTTGAAAACCTTTTGCCTTTGAAATTCCTGAAACTTTCACTTTATCTCCTTCTTCAAAAATATCTACATTAATTTTATCGCCAATCTTTATTGAAAATTGGAAATTGGAGTTCAAGGAGGCTTCATCTTTTTTCACGCCGTGTCCTGCTTCGCCGGACTCGGTAATTGGAAACTCTTTTATATATTTATATTCTTTACCCTTTTCAGATTTCTTTATTTTTTTTGTCTTTTTTTCAAAACCAATTTGAACTGCTTCATAACCATCTTTCTCTTTATTTTTTACTTGTAAAACAACACATGGTCCGGCTTCAATCCAGGTTAATGGTATTACTTTTCCTTTCTCATCAAATATTTGCGACATTCCTATTTTTTTTCCAAGAATAAATTTCTGTGCCATAATAACTACAAAATAAAAATGTCGGGATAACCCGACATTTCCAGGTTATTTCCCCATCTTTTCTATTAAATAAAAAAAATTGATTTAAAAAGAAAATTCATGATAAATAAGAAATTCGTAAATTCGTAATGAATTTGTAATTCGTTGATCATTCTACATTTTAATTTCTACATCTACTCCTGCTGGCAAATTAAGATTTTGAAGAGTATCAATAATTCGACGATTAGGATTTAAAATATCAATAATTCTTTTATGAATTCTTATTTCAAACTGTTCTCGAGCATCCTTATGGACAAACGTTGAACGATTTACTGTATATTTTTTAATTTCTGTTGGTAAAGGAATTGGTCCAACCACTTCTGCTCCTTGCCTTAAAACACTTTCTACAATTTGTCTTGCAGAGCTATCAACTAATCGATGATCATAAGCTTTTATTTTAATTCTAAGGGCAGGAAGAGATGATTTGTTTTCTTTCTCATTTTTTGTTGTCGATGTACTCTCAATTTTAGCAGACATTGCATTTGCGGTTTTGTAACCGCTTAATAAATTTTTATTTAAATCTATTTGATAATCTTTGTAATCGTTCCAGCTCCTACTGTCTTACCACCTTCCCTAATAGCAAATCTTTGTTTTTCTTCCATTGCAACAGGGGTAATCAATTTTACAGTTAAGCTCACCGTATCTCCGGGCATAACCATTTCAGTCCCCTGGGGTAAGGTTACTTCACCAGTGACATCAGCTGTTCGAATGTAAAATTGAGGTTTATAACCAGTAAAGAATGGTGTATGACGTCCTCCTTCTTCCTTTGATAAGATATAAACTTGACATTCAAAATCGGTATGAGGAGTTACAGTACCCGGTTTTGCTAATACCTGACCTCGCAAAACATCTTCTTTTTTAAGACCCCTCAAAAGAACTCCTATATTATCGCCTGCTTGAGCTTGATCAAGAGTTTTATTAAACATTTCAATACCAGTAACAATAGTTTTTTTAGTGGGTTTAATACCGATTAATTCTACTTCGTCATTGAGATGAAGAATTCCTCTTTCTACTCTGCCGGTAGCAACTGTTCCACGACCTTCAATAGTAAAAACATCTTCGACTGCCATTAAAAATGGCTGATCTAAAGGACGAACCGGTTCAGGAATATATTCATCAAGGGCTTTTATTAACTCAAAAATTGGTTTACAAGCTTCGTCATCTTTTGATGTAGCTTGTAATGCCTTAAGAGCAGAACCACGAATAACAGGAACATTTTTCCCATCGAATTCATACTTTGTTAAAAGTTCTCGAACTTCTTCCTCTACAAGATCAACTAATTCAGGATCATCTACTTGATCAATTTTATTCAAAAATACAACAATAGCCGGAACTCCTACCTGACGCGCAAGTAAAATATGCTCTCTTGTCTGAGGCATTGGACCATCCGGAGCAGAAACTACCAAGATTGCACCATCCATTTGAGCAGCACCTGTAATCATATTTTTAATATAGTCAGCGTGTCCTGGGCAGTCAATATGGGCATAATGCCTTTTTTCGCTCTCATATTCAAGATGAGAAATATTAATAGTTAATCCTCTCTGTTTTTCTTCTGGAGCAGCATCGATTTGATCAACGCTCTTTTCACTGACTTTGTAACCAGCTAAATGCAATACATGTAAGATAGCTGCTGTTAAGGTAGTTTTACCATGATCAACATGACCTATAGTTCCCACATTTAAGTGAGGTTTTGTACGTTCAAATTTTTGTTTTTCAGCCATAAAAATATAATCCGAATCTACGAATTATATTCGAATGCTCCGAATATTCGGATTTGCCCATTCTTTTATTTAAGGCTATCTGGTACTATTTTATGTGCCATTCGAATGTTATTCGTAGATTAGAATGTTATATTACTATAATTATTTATTTTACTAATCTTTTAAAAGAAGTCAAGAGTTTTTATAAAATTTTATTTTCTTTTTCCTTCAATAATCTCCTCTGCAATGTTTTGAGGAACTTTATCGTAGTGATCAAATTCCATTGTGAATGTTCCACGTCCTTGAGTTAAAGAACGTAAAGTAGTAGCATAGCCAAACATCTCAGACAAAGGAACTTTTGCCTCAATTGCCTTAATTTGACCAACAGTTTTTTGTTCTTCAATCCTTGCTCGACGAGCAGAAAGATCGCCAATAACATCGCCCAAAAATTCATCAGGGCAACGAACTTCAACCTTCATAATAGGTTCAAGTAAAACTGGCTTGGCTTTTTTTACTGCTTCTGATAAGGCAATTGATCCTGCAATTTTAAAAGCAAAATCAGAGGAATCAACTTCATGGAAAGTTCCATCATAAAGTGTTACTTTTAGATCAGTTAATGGATATCCAGCAATAACTCCTTTATCACGAGCCTCAACAACTCCTTTTTGAACAGCAGGAATAAACTCCCGAGGAATAGCTCCACCTTTAATAGCATCAACAAATTCATAACCTTCTCCTCTTTCTTTCGGCTCAACTCTTAAGAATACATGGCCATATTGACCACGACCACCGGATTGACGAATATATTTCCCTTCAGCTTCGGCAGGAACAGTAATAGTTTCTTTGTAAGCAACTTGAGGACGTCCAGAGGTAATATTTACTCCAAATTCTCTTTGCAATCTATCAAGAATTATTTCAAGGTGAAGTTCCCCCATGCCAGAAATAATAGTTTGTTGAGTTTCTTCATCGGTTTTTACTTTAAAGGTTGGATCTTCGCGAGTAAGTTTTTGAAGAGCAATGGAAAGTTTTTCTTGATCTTCTTTTGTTTTTGCCTCAACGGCAATAGAAATGACTGGTTCTGGAAAGGTAATTTTTTCAAGCAAAATTGGGAAATTTTCATCACACAGGGTATCGCCAGTTTTGGTTGATTTGAGACCTAATGTAGCCGCAATACCACCAGCAAAAACCTCTTCGATTTCAATTCTTTCATTAGCGTGCATTTTTAAAAGTCGACCGATGCGCTCTTTTTGATTAGCAACAGAATTTAAAACATAAGTACCTTTTTTAAGAGTGCCAGAATAAACCCTAAAATAAGAAAGCTCTCCGACATAAGGATCAGTAGCTACTTTAAAAACAAGAGCTGAAAAAGGAGCATCATCTTTTGGTTCTCTGTTTTCTTTTTTGCCAGTCTTTGAATTTTCTCCTTCGACCGGAGGAAGATCAACAGGGCTTGGAAGATAATCAACAATAGCATCAAGAAGAAGTTGAACACCTTTGTTTTTTAGAGCAGAACCGCAAAGAACTGGAATAAGCTTAAAAGAAATAACTGATTTTCGCAATACTCTTTTAAGATCTTCAAGAGAAGGAATTGTGCCTTGGAGATATTGTTCCGTTAATTTATCATCCTGCTCAACTATTTTTTCAATCGCTTTTTCACGAGCTTCTTCCGCTTCTTTTAACATTTCTGAGGGTATCTCGGTCTCTTTTACGGTTTGACCATGATCTCCTTCGAAAAAATAGGCCTTAAAAGTTAAAAGGTCAATCACTCCTTGAAAATTTTCCTCTCTTCCAATAGGTAATTGAAGAACAACAACATTTGGAGTGAGTTTTTGTCTGATACTCTCAACATCTTTTTGAAAATCAGCTCCAGTACGATCTAATTTATTCACAAAGCAAATGCGAGGAACATGAAATCTATCAGCTTGATGCCAAACAGTTTCAGATTGAGGTTCAACGCCAGCAACGCCATCAAAAATAACAACTGCACCATCAAGTACCCGAAGGGATCGTTGAACTTCGGCAGTAAAATCAATGTGGCCGGGAGTGTCAATAATATTAATTTGATACTCTTTTTGTTTACGTTCTTCTTTCTCCATTTCTCCCTCGGCTTTTTTAAAATAAGTTGGCAACCAATAGCAAGTAGTGGCAGCAGCAGTAATAGTAATACCCCTTTCACGTTCTTGAACCATCCAATCCATTATTGCCTGACCTTCGTGAATCTCACCAATTTTATGAGAAATTCCTGTATAAAAAAGTACCCGCTCTGAAACGGTAGTTTTTCCGGCATCGATATGAGCGATAAAACCAATATTACGATATCTTTCAATAGGATACTGACGCATATAAATTAAAAATCAAAAGCTGAGTCGAGCGAAGCGAGACGAAGTGGAAGAAGAGAATGAAATTCTCTTCGCCCACCGAGTTTTCGCAACAGCGAAACGAGGCGAGAGACGAGAACGAAGTTCTCGGCGATCATAAAAACTCAAAAAATTTTTGAGCTTAGAAGTTAAATTTATCTTGCAAGATGAGCAAAAGCTTTGTTTGCCTCAGCCATTCTTTCAACATTTATCTTTTTTCTAATTGCCGCTCCTTCATTTTTTGAAGCTAAAATTAATTCTTCGGCTAATTTTTCTTCCATTGACTTTCCTTTCTTTGATCTTGCTGTTTCTAAAATCCATCTCATTGCTAATGTTTCTTGTCTTTCCCCTTTTACTTCCGTTGGTACTTGATAAGTTGCTCCCCCTACTCTTTTTGGTTTTGTTTCCATCCGAGGAGAAGCATTCTTTAAAGCCTTGCTAAAAACTTCTAATGGATTCTTTTTGGTTTGTTCTTGAATAATAGAAAAAGCATTATAAACAATTTTTTGAGCTAATGTTTTCTTTCCTCGACGCATTGTCTGGTTAATAAATTTTTGAACCACTAAATTATTGTATTTTGGATCAGGATTAATTGACATAACTTAAAAACTTATAACTCATAATTTATAATAATGTTTAAAATTATTAGTTATTTTCCTTTTTTCGTACCATATTTTGATCTTTGCTTTTTTCTATTTTTTACTCCTTCAGTGTCTAAAGTACCTCTTACAATATGATAACGAACGCCTGGCAAATCTTTTACTCTTCCTCCACGAATTAAAACAATAGAGTGCTCTTGAAGATTATGTCCTTCTCCAGGAATATAAGCAGTTACTTCCATTCCGTTTTGCAACCGAACACGAGCTACTTTTCTTAAGGCAGAATTTGGTTTTTTAGGAGTGGTTGTAAAAACTTTTACGCAAACACCTCTTTTAAAAGGAGATGGATAAAAAACTGGTTTATTTTTAATTGGATTAAAGCCAAATGAAAGAGCTGGGACTTTAGTTTTGGTCTTTTTTTCTTTTCTTGGTTTTTTTAATAATTGATGAAAAGTAGGCATAAAATTAATTCAAAAATAAAAAAAAGCGGGTAACGGGAATTGAACCCGTGACCTATCCTTGGGAAGGATATGTTTTACCTCTAAACTATACCCGCAAAAAATAAACGGGTATTATTTTTTATTTTCTTCTTTTTTGGTAAATATACTTTGAAATTTTTCCCACAAGGTTTTTTCATCTACCTTGTTTTCTTCTGAGGATTTTTCTCCTTCTGGCAAGATATAAATTACTTTTTCTCCTGGTTCAACTAAATTTAATCTTTCTTTAATTATTCTTTTAAGATATTCTTCATTCTGAGTTTCTTCTTTCTCTTTTTCTAATTTTTCTTTTTTGCTCTCTTCTGCTTGTATTTTTTTTTCAACATCGCTTAAGGCAGTTTTTGCCTGGCTCCAAATAAGATATTTTTCAAAAGTTGCTTTACCTACCCAGGCTAATATTATTACTAATAAAAACAAAAAAAAATTAGAAGAAAAAACTCTTAAAAAACTTTTTTTTTGTTTTTTCCTTTTTGGCATTGCTTTTAATTATACAAATTTTTTTCTTTTCTGCAAGTAGTTATCTGTTTTAGGTAGAAATAAAAAAGGCGTTTTTGGCCTTTTTAAAAATGAGATTCGAATCCCGATTTTTCACGCCTTTATAGAATAATGTCTTATTCACTCATAATTCTTTCTCTTTTGCGGGGCCTGGATTCGAACCAAGATTAAATGCTCCAGAGGCATCTGTCCTACCATTAGACGACCCCGCAAGTTGCGTTTTTGGGGGTATTATTTTAAATTTGCTGTCCTATATAATCCGCCATTTGAGCTAAACGGCAAGAATAAGCCCATTCATTATCGTACCAAGCTACTATTTTTACTAAATTATCTTTTGCCATCGTTAAATTAGCATCTACAACAGCTGAAAAAGAATTTCCTTTGTAGTCCATTGAAACTAATTCAGCATCTTCTATTCCCAAAATTCCATCTAATTTTTTTTCTTTTGAAGCTTTTTTAAAAATGTAATTAATTTCTTCAACGGTAGTATTTTTTTCAACTTCGCAAATTAAATCAAGAGTGGAAACTGTAGGAGTAGGAACTCTTAAAGCGATGCCGTCTAATTTTCCTTCAAGCTCGGGCATTACTTTTCCAATGGCTTTAGCAGCACCAGTTGTAGTAGGAATAATCGAAAGAGCTGCAGCTCGTGCTCGGCGAAGATCTTTATGAGGAAGATCCAAAAGTCGTTGATCATTAGTATAAGAATGGACTGTAGTCATAAACCCTTTTTTTATCTTAAAATTTTGATCTAAAACTTTTGCTATTGGCGCTAAACAATTAGTTGTGCAAGAGCCCATGTCAATAATTTTGTCTCTTTTTGGATTAAATTTTTCTTCATTTACCCCTAAAACATAACTTGAAATTTTATCTGGATCTTTGGAAGGAGCAGAAATTATTACCATTTTTGCTCCAGCGTCAAGATGCTTTTTTGCCCCTTCAAAATCAGTAAAATAGCCAGTGCATTCCAAAACAATATCAACTCCTAATTCTTTCCAGGGAAGCAAAGAAGGATCTTTTTCGGCAAAAACTTTTATTTTTTTCCCTTCTAACGTTCCATCTATTAAAAGAGAATCTTCGGTGTGTTTAACAACTTTATTATAAATTCCATAAGAAGAATCATACTTTAAAAGATAAGCTAAGGTCTTTGTATCGGCCAAATCATTAATCGCTACCATGTCTAAATTAGGATGCTTTTCTAAAATCCTTTTAAAAGTAGGACGTCCAATTCGACCAAAACCGTTAATAGCAACTTTAACCATATATTACGAATAGATACAAATTTATTTGCGAATTATATTCGTGTAAATTAGCGAATATTGAGCAATTTTGAAATTTTCTCTTTATCAAAACCTATTATAATTTCTCCATCAATTTCAACTACCGGCACATTGAACTGGTTAGTTTTTTGGATTAATTCTTCTCTCGTCTTTTCATCCACAGAAACATCAATTTCTTCAAATTTAATATTATGTTCTTTTAAGAAATTTTTCAAGGCAATACAATAAGGACATGTAGGAGTCGTGTAAAGATAGACTTTTGGCATAAAAATAAAACGTAGAATTTATTTAAAAATATTGCATTGGCTTAACTTGTCCAATGTTTGTAAATCCATAAAGCCAGTTACATAAAATTCTGTTCCATTTTTTGATTCTTCAAAGCAATAATCTTTGCAATAAATATCTTTTGATTTTTTAGCGCACTCTTCGCAGGATAAAAGCTGATTTTCAATTCCTATTTCTTTTGGGAAAACCCAAGTAGGTGTTGTATTAATTCCTTTTTCTTTACAGGCTATAAATGAATTTGTTTCATTATTACATTCTGTATAATTAATTTTTGAAAAAAATTCACCAAAAAGTTCTTTCTCTTTCGTAGTATAAGGACAATTTAATGATCCGTATAGTTTAATATTTTTCAATAAAAGGCAATCAGCTAAATTTTCTTTCTTTTGCGCTTGTTGAATATTTAAGGTAGCTTTCCCTCCAAAATAAAAAATAGTTCCTCCCGCTGTCACAACTAAAAATACTACAATTAAATAATGAATTTCTTTTTTTGTCATAGATTATAATTTTATAATTTCTCCAATAGAATCGATAACATCGCTCGCCAAAATCCCTGACCCAAATTTTTCTTTGGCTTTCTCTCCCGCTTTACCATTTAAATAAGCCGCAGCGCTTGCTGCTAATAATGGGTCTATCTCTTGGGATAAAAAACAACCACAAATTCCAGCTAAAGTATCGCCAGTGCCTCCAACAGTCATCTCGGGACAACCGGTTTTATTGAAAAAAACTTCTTTGCCATTAGAAATAACATCAACATTACCCTTTAAGAGAACTGTGACATTTTCTTTTTGAGCAAAATTTTTTACTGCTTCACCTTTTTCTTCCAAAGTTAAATTTGACACATCAATTCCAGAAAGAATTAAAAACTCATAAGAATGAGGGGTTAAAATAAATTTTTTATTTTGAAAAATATTTTCTGGCGGAATTGGATTATAGCGGCGAGACACGGCATAAAGAGCATCGGCGTCAATAACAGCCGGAACATCAATTTTAGTCAAATACTCATTTACCATTTTCTGTGTGTCTTCATCACGGCCCAATCCCCCTCCAATTATTACCGCTGATTTTCCATTGCTGACTCTTTTTGCACTCTCAGTAAGGGAAAAAAGAGTTGGAAGGTGCTCTCTTCTTAAATCGTGGGTTTTTAATGGATAACTTATAAAATTTGGTGAAAAAGAAGCAATAATATTAGCGGCTCTTTCTGGAGCAACAATTAAAGTCAAATCTACTCCAGCTCGCATTGCTGCCATTGCTGCTAGAGCTGGCGATCCAGTATAAAGTTGAGAACCCCCAATAATTAAAAGATAGCCATAATCATATTTTTTAGCATTTTGAGGTCGCGGTTGGTAAACTTTTTTTAAAATAGAATTATAAATATATGAGGGCATAAAGATATTTATTAATTATAAAAATCAATACAATTCGCAATTTTAGGAAATATAGCAACGTTAGTAAATGTTCTTCTTAAATTTTTAGAGTTGCATCATTTTTTTCTATTTTATCACAAACTTCTTTAAAATCGCAATATTCGCATTCCCAAGGAAAACCACCTTCGCCTTTCTCTGCTGCTTCTCTTTTTTCTTTAAGTTCTGAAGGGATTGGAGGAACAATATCGTTATCAATTTGATATTTTAAATTTTCAAAATCGCTAATAATTTTTTTGCAAAGAACGGGATCATATGTTAATTCAAACTCTTTCAAGGCTTGGGTGTTTTTATTTTCGTAAAGAAGAATTCCTTGGGGAATTTTAAAGTAATGCATATAAAGCTGAACTTGATATTGATGGGGCAGTTCTGGCTCCTCTAATTTTTGAAATTTAAAATCGCTGGAGCTTTTAATATCAACTACGTATAACTTGCCGTCAACAGAAATAATAGCATCAGCACGACCATGAAAAAGTTCTTTTGAAGGAATATCAATTTCTGAAGCAACAACTCTAATCTCTGGAATTCCCCAAAAATTAGCCATTAATCTTTGATGAATTAAATCACCTCTATCAAAAATTCTTAGAATTCTTGCTTCTTTTTCTTTCTTTGGATAACCTTTCATTGAAAAATAAACCGCTCGAGGGCATTTACCCGCATCGGTTACGTAAAAATGTTCCTGGGCCCTATCATTTCTTTTATCTTGATAATATTTATCAATAAGTTCAATTAACATATTGCTGATTTACGCGGATGATGTGTGTATTTGTGTTATGATTAATATATTTTTTTCATCATAATACATTTTTCTTATCTTTGCAACTACGAAAGTTTACCTTCGCCGACTAATTTGATAAAATAAATATAAAGAATCTATGGATGAATATTTTTATCTTAATCAAAAATTCAAAAAAATTCTTTATTTAAAAGATGAAAAAAGAAAAAAAATAATTCTTGGAACTTTAACTTTTTTAATATTTCTTTTTTTTTCTTTTTCTTTTGGGTTCTCTTTGTTTAGGCCCTCCCAGCTTACTGCTTCGTTCAATGAAGTAAGCTCAATTAATGAAGCAAATAAAGAAAGTTTAAAAAATGAATCTTCGCCAAAAATTAGAGAAGAAGAATTAACTTCTCTTGTAAAAGATAAAAATAACAGAACAAATATTCTTTTAATTGGCGTCCCTGGTGAGCCCTGGCCAGCTCCTTATCTTACCGATTCGATTGAAATTGTTTCTCTTAGTGAAATAGATAAAAGTGCTCTTATAGTTGCTTTGCCTCGAGATTTATTAGTTAAAATTCCCGGCTCAAATTATGAAACTAGAATTAATAGTCTTTTTGAAATGGAACAAAATCCCTCGCTTTTGCAAAAAAAAGTGGCAGAAATTACTGGTCTTGAAACTCAATATTGGATAATAATTGATCTTCAATTAATAAAAAACGTGATTAATGCTGTTGATGGAATTGATATCGAAGTAAAAGAAGATATTTATGATCCTTTGTTTCCTACGATAAATAGAGGCTATGAAGTTTTTTCAATTTCTGCTGGTCCTCACCATCTAGACGGAGAAACAGCTATAAAATATATTCGTTCTCGCCATGAAGCAAAAGGAGATTTTTCTCGAATTGAACGTCAGCAACAAGTAATGGATGCCTTAAGAATAAAAGCTCTTAATCCAAAATATTTACCAAAACTTTTAATTTTGTTTAACGACTTCAAAGGAAAAACTAATATCGGCCTGGGAGAAATAAAAACACTTATAAATTTTGCTCAGGATTTTTCCCAAGAAGAAACCTCTAAAAAGATAAAATACTTAATACTTGACGCCGGAAGTAAGGATTCTCTTTTGGTTTATGGAAAAACAAGTTTAGGAAAAAATATTGCTTCGGTTGTGTGGCCGAGGGTTGGAAAATTTAATTATTCAGAAATACAGTCGCGAATAATAAACGAATTAAATTTCAATAATCAATAAACGAATTAAAAAAGAAATAAATTCGCTATTAGCTTAAAATTGGTTTTTATTAGTAAAAGCATTCTTATGTTAAAACAAGTTATTGTAGTTCGAAAAGACCTTAAACTTCCTAAGGGAAAATTAGCGATAGAGGTTGCTCATGCGGCAATTCTCGCTGCTGAAAAAAGTCAATGGAAAGAAGAATGGCAAAAAGAAGGCCAAAAAAAAATAGCTCTTTGGTGTGATAATTTAGACGAACTAATTTATCTTTATCAGGAAGCAAAAAAAGAAAAACTTCCTTGCGCTTTGGTTAGTGATGCTGGTTTAACTATAGTAAAGCCAGGAACAAAGACTTGTCTTGGTATCGGTCCTGCGCCAGAAGAAAAGATTGATAAAATAACTGGAAATTTGAAGTTGATATAATAATAAAGAAAACAGCTATTTTAATAGCTGCTTTCTTTTATTACCTTATTGGTAGAAATCAGAACTATTTGGAAAACCAATTAGTCCTAACTTCCCATCTTAAGAAAAATTTAGGAGGTATTTTTTTTCTTAAGTGTTTTTACCAATAAGGTATAATATATATACCATATAATAAAGATTTTGTCAAGAGTATAGGGTCTCATTTTTGAGAGAAATACCATTTTAAAACTTCTTTAGCAATTGGCTCAGCTACTTTTTCACCACCACCGCCGTTTTCTACCATTACCAAAAGGAAGATTTCAGGATTTTCGTAGGGTGCAAAAGAAACAAACCAAGAGTGAGGCTCCTGGTTTCCAGGAGTTTCGGCAGTACCAGTTTTACCAGCGGAAGTAACCGGTAAAGATAGCAACTGACGACAAGAACCAGTAGGAGAAACAACGCATTGTCTCATCCCTTCTTTTACTGCTGTAATATTTTCTGAAGAAATAAAATTTTCATTTAAAACTTTTGGTTGAATATCTTCTATTATTTCTTTTTCATCGGGAGTAGTAATTTTATCGACAATTTGGGGCTGATAAATTTTTCCACCGTTGGCAATGGTAGAGAGGGCAACCGCTATATGTAAGGGAGTAGTTTCAAAAAATCCCTGGCCAATTGAAACATTATAAACATCATCTATTGACCAGGAACGTTTCTCATTCTCGGCACGATTTTCATCAAACCACTCTTCAGTAGGAACAAATCCAACTTCTTCGCCAGGTAAATCAATCCCTAATTTTTCTTCAAGATAAAATAAATCCAAATATTTTTTAATTTTTTGAATTCCTAACCCCTGAATATCTCCATAACCGCCACCTCCAACGCTAAAAAAATAAATATTACAAGATTCTGCCAGTGCCTTATTTAAATCAGTAATACCATGGGTTTTCCAATCTTTTTTAAAAACAGAAGTACCGGGAATTAAAATTTTTCCCTGGCAATTAATTTTTGTTTGAGGAGTAATGACACCTTCTTCAAGTCCAGCAGCAGCAATTAATGGCTTGATAATTGAGCCAGAAGGATATTTTCCTTTAATAGCCCGATTAAAAAATGATCCCTGAGTAGGAGAAATAGAATTATTGTCATAACTAGGAATAGAAACCAACGCCAAAACTTTGCCTGTTTGGGGATCTAAAGCAATAGCTGAAGCATTTTTATCTGGCACTTTTTCTTTAATGGTTTCATAAAGTTTTTTTTGAAGTCCGGCGTTAATATTTAAAACTAAACTATTTCCTTGAATAGGCTCATTTATAATTTTTTCTGATCCTTCGATAAATTTTCCTTGAGCATTTTTTGTTTTCTCTATTCTTCCTTTCGTTCCTCGTAATTCTTTTTCATATTCGCTTTCTATCCCATTTCTTCCGATTCTATCATTGCGTTGATAATAAGAATCTGCCTCAAGATCGTCCGGACTAACAAAATTTACATAACCCAATATATGAGCAAAAACAGGACCGTCAATATAGGCGCGAGTATACTCTTTTGTTAAAATTTCATTACCAAGCACGTCAGTTTTTGTTACTTCTTTTTCAACATTATCAGCAAGTAAAATGCCGTCGCTTGAATAAATTTTTCCCCGCGGAGCATCGGTTTTAAAAACCCACAAATAATTATTAATTGCCATTTGGGTATATTTATCACCTTCTGCCGCCATTAAATAAAAACTTCTTGCAAATAAAACAAAGAGTAAAAATAAAAGCAAAAGGAAGATTAAAGAAAAAACTGAATTTTGAATAGGTACTTCAAGTCTTCCCTTGTCTTTTTTCTTTTTTTCTTCTGAGTCAAGTAAAATTTCTTCAGGTTCAAGTTCTTCTTTAAATTGAGTTTTTACTTTATAATGAGCCATATTGTGGATTATAATAAATTATTTTTTATTTGAAAATCCCGTTCTTCTGAACGGGATTTTAAATAATAATAACCTCCTCAAAATTAGAAATTACTTCTTTTGCCCCAGCATTTTTAAGTAATGATTGCATCTTGATAGAATAATTTACTCCCACTGTGTAAATTCCATATCTCTGCCCAATTATTATATCAGAAATCATATCTCCAAAGAACAAAGATTTTCTACTAAATTCTTCCAATGGCAAACCAACTAAAGAAGCAAAATAAGGAATGTGTTCTGTTTTTTGAATATTTTCTGCGCCAAGGATAAGAGTAAAGTAATTAGCAATTCCAGTTTTTTCAAGTAAAAAAACAACTTTTTTTGTATAATTTCCGCTGCTAGCAAAAAGATGGCAATTTCTTTTATTCAGTTGGAAAAGTACTTTATCCACTCCCTTATTAATAAAATTTATTCTTTTTCTATCAAAGAAATTAAAAAAATTTAAAAATAAACTATCTAGAAAATAAGTTAGCCAAGGGAGATAAGTAAAAAAATTACAAATATTTTCTGGGAAAAGAAGTTTAATTCCGGTTCTAGACTTGCAGAGATTTTGATAATTTTTTTTTCTTGAAATTAAGTCTAGCATCCGTCCTATAATTTTTTGATTATTTATCAAGGTCCTTTCAACATCAAATATTACAAATCGAAAATTATCTAAGTTTAAAACCATCTTAATCACTCCTTTTAATGTTTAAAATTTTAAAATATTAAAGAACTAAATTTAGACTATCAAATTTTAAAAATTTAATCAAGCCTTATCTTTTCTATTTCTTTTTTAATGTCTAATTCTAATTCCTCCGGAATAGGAATTTCTTCTCCTTTTTTACTTATACCTGGATAACGCCAGCAGGAAATAATTATTTTTTTAGATTTATTAGCTGTATCCTTATTTATTGGAGCGTACATTAACCAAATCTCCGAGGGGTGTTTTTTAGAACCAGTTTTTTGCATTAAAGCAATAGTCTCTGGCGCAATGCCTTCTTCTATTCTATCTGGATTTCTTAGAATTCTTTTTATCCTTTGTTCAGACAAGCCATAAAACTTCATTTTTTCAATTGCGTGTTTTGTCCAAATTAAAAATTCCGTTTCTTTTGGAGCTTGAAATTTCATAATAAAGACTAACTTGAAATTGTCATTTTGTTTTGTTTATTTCGTGTTTATTTCGTCTTTTTATTCTTAAATTTTTTCCTTGCTCCAGTTCGAGAAATTTCTTGGTGATGCTTAAGCTCTTTTCCAAATCCTTTTTTATCAATTTTAAATTTTTTTTCACGTCCTAGCTCCTCAATAAGCTCAATTGGAAAACCATATGATTGATAAAGATAAAAAGCTTCTTTGCCTGAAATCGTATTTTTCTTTTTCTTTTGAAGCTTTTTAATTAGTTTTTCAAACTCTTTTAATCCGTTTATTAATGCCTTAGAAAATTTTTCTTCTTCGTTTTCCCAAACTGTTAAAATCTTTTCTTCAGCTCTTCCTAATTCAGGGTAAACTTCGCTATAAATCTCAATAATTTTCTTGATTGGCTCTTGATACCAATTATTTTTTAAATTTAAAATCCTAGCATAACGAACTGCTCTTCTAATTAATCTTCTTAAAATATAGCCTCTATCCAGATTGCTAGGTATTATTCCTTCGCTAATTAAAAAAGATGCTCCTCGAAGATGATCCACAATTATCCGACAGGCTTTTGGCTCTGATTTATAAGCTTGAGGAGACAATTTTTCTATCTCTTGAATAACTGGTAAAAAAATATCAGTTTCATAAGCCGATGGTTTTTGTTGAAGAATTGTTAATAATCTCTCAAAGCCAATACCAGTATCAACATTTTTTTGAGGAAGTTTTTGATAATTCCCTTTTTCATCTTTCAAATACTCCATAAAAACCAAATTCCAAAGTTCAACAAATCTTTTGCAGTGTTCGCAATTAGGACCACAATCTGGCCTTCCGCAACCGAATTTTTCTCCTCTGTCATAATGAATTTCCGAGCAAGGGCCGCAAGGACCGATTTCGCTTACTGGTCCCCAAAAGTTATCTTTCCCGAATTCTTTTATTCTTTCTTTTGGGATACCATTTTTTTGCCAGATTTTAAAAGATTCTTCGTCTTTTGGAATATTATTTTCTCCTTTAAAAATAGTGATAAAAAACTTATCCTTATTTAAATGAAGCTCATTAACAAAAAATTCAAGAGCGTATTTTGTCGCTCCTTCTTTAAAATATTCACCATTTTCATCTTGACCAATAGACCAATTGCCAAGCATTTCAAAAAAGGTATGATGAGTATCATCTCCAACCTCTTCAATATCATTTGTTCGAAAACATTTCTGGCAGGAAGCTAAATGACGCGTCCCAAAATCCAAAATGGGATCTTTTTCACCCGCAAGATAAGGTGAAAGTTGCTGCATTCCAGCTGTAGTAAAAAGAACAGTAGAATCAGCAGGGATTAGAGAACTTGAAGGAATAATTTTATGTCCTCTTTTTTGAAAAAAATTTAAAAATTCTTGACGTAAATCTTTAGATTTCATAATATTCGAAATTATTAAATATTATCTATTCCCTCTGGAGGGCGGAAAGTTATCAGGAAAACCAGGACCAGGTTTTGATCCCTCATCGAAAGATCTTCTTTCTTTAAAGTATCTTCCCTGAGATTGTTTCGTTCTAACTTCTGCTTCTCTTTTTTCTAATAAACTAAGCTCTCTATTTAAATTTTGAAGTTTTTCAGAAGTGTAAATTCTTTTGCTTCGAAGATTGTCTATCTGCATCCTTAAACTGTCTATTTGCCGACTATAAGCACTAGCTGATTGAGGAGAGCGCTGTTGAGCTATTTCATATTGACGTATTTTATTTTCAAGAACGTCTTGTTGATAATTAAGATTTCCTATTTCTCGCTCAAGAGATTGGATATATTTTCTTTTTTGTTCTATTTGGTCTTCGTACATATAATCACTAATTTTCGCGATTTATATTCGTAATATATTAATTTATATACGACCTTTATATTAGATGTGATTTACGCGGATGCTTAACACTCAAATATGAGGCGTTCCGTGTTAATCCGCGTATATCCGCATATTTAGTAATATTACCAAAAGTTGTTTTATAGTTCAAATTTAAGTATTATAGAATATATGTTTATTCTTGCTATTGATACTTCTTGTGATGATACCTGCATAAGTATAATAAAAATCAAAAATCAAAAATCGAGTCTTGCAATAGCAAGACGAGATGAAAGAAGAGAACAAAGTTCTCTTCGCCTAGCAAAAAGCAAAAATACTAATTTTGAAATTCTTTCTAATGTTGTATCTTCACAGATAAAAATTCATGCAAAATATGGAGGAATAGTGCCTTATCTTGCAAAAAGAGAACATGAAAGAAATCTACCCATTATACTTAATAAATCGTTACGAAAAGCAGGTTTTATAAATTCGAAATCTAAAATCCGAAATTCAAAACAAATTCCAAATTCAAAATTCAAAATTCAAAATATTAACTTAATTGCGGTGACGGTAGGTCCCGGGCTTGAACCCTGTCTTTGGCAAGGAGTAAATTTTGCAAAAAAATTAGCTGAAGATTTTAAAAAATCGATTGTTCCAGTAAATCATTTGGAAGCGCACCTACTTGCCAATTGGTTAACACCAATTAACTCAAATACAAAATTGTTTCCAGCGGTAGGCTTGATAGTAAGTGGTGGGCATACTGAGCTTATCTTGATTAAAGATATAGGAAAATATAAACTCTTAGGAGAAACGCGAGATGACGCAGCCGGCGAATGTTTAGACAAGATTGCAAGAATTTTAGGACTTGGTTACCCAGGAGGACCTTCCATTGCTCAGCAAGCTGAGCAATGGAAGGTCAAAATTCTAAATCCTAAATTTCAAATAAATTCGAAATCTAAAATTAACCTGCCTCGACCAATGATTAATCAAAAAAATTATGATTTTAGCTTTTCAGGGTTAAAAACCGCAGTTCTTTATGAATTTAAAAATCGTAACTTAGAACTTGGGAAACAAAAAAACTATATTCAAGAAATATGCTACGAAGTTCAACAAGCGGTAATCGACGTTTTAATTTCAAAAACTATAAGAGCAGCGAGGGAATATAAAGTAAAAACAATAATGCTTGGTGGCGGAGTAGCAGCAAATAAAGAATTAAGAAAACAATTTAACCTCCAACTCAAAATTAATAATTTACAAATAAATTTTTTTGTTCCACCTTCTAAATTTTGCACCGATAACGCGGCAATGGTTGGAGTAGCAGGCTATTTTGGTTGGCTTGAAGGAAAACAAAAATCTCCAAAAAAGTTAGAAGCTAATGCAAATTTACAAATATAATAAAAAATTAAAAATTGACCTAAATAACCTAAGCAATTTTTAATTAAAGAATTTTATATTAATTTATCATTTATTTAAAATTTAAAATTAATTATTAATAATTTTTAGTCATTAGATTAGAAATTAGAAATTTAATAATTTTATTATGTCTCTTCCAATTTTTTTTCTCTATTTTATTATCGGTGTCTTTCCTGCGATAATTTGGCTTCTTTTTTATCTTCGTCAAGACGTTCACCCTGAATCAAATAAAAAAGTGCTTGAAATATTTTTGTGGGGAGTAATTATGGTTATTCCAGTTCTTCTTCTGGAAACTGCCTTTAAATATATTTTTCCCGATGCAAGTATTCTTAATCAAAGTTTTGTTTTGCGCCTTTTGTATTATATTGTAGCTATAGGGTTAGTAGAAGAATTTTTTAAATATTTTGTAGTAAAAGTAAGAGTAATTGATTCATCTCATTTCGATGAACCTATTGATGCGATGCTTTATTTAATTATAGCAGGTTTGGGTCTTGCTACTGCCGAAAATCTTTTAGTAGTATTTAATATTGATGCATTGGGAACAGCAGTTATGCTAAGTTCTATTCGTCTTTTAACTGCTGTATTTTTACATACTTTAGCTGCAGCAATTACAGGCTATTTTTTAGCTCTTTCTTTTAACCAAAAAAAGGGAGGGAGAAAATTATTTGTTGTTTTAGGGCTTTTAATATCATCTATTTTCCATGGATTATATGATATTACCATTGCTCAATTAGAAACATCTCAAGAACTCTTTTCTTTTTTACTTCCAATTGTTATAATATCTGTAATGGCAATTATTGTTTATTTTTTCTTTAAAAAAGTAAAAAATTTACCAAGGTCGTGTAAAATTAATTAATAATTTATTATAGTTTTTAGCTTTTTAGATTTTTGGGAAGCTCTAAAAAGCTAAGAAGCTAACTACTAAAAAGCTAAAAAATATGGCTGATTTTTTTGAAAAATTATCTGGTTCAGAAAAAATAGATGAACATTTAGCTGAAACACCTATTGTTCGAAAAGGAGAAACTGAGGAAGGGCAATTAGCAGTTGATGTTTTTCAAACTGATAATGAAATAGTTATTCAATCTACTATTGCTGGAGTAAAAGCAGCAGATCTCGATGTTACCATTCAAAATGATATAGTAGTAATTAGGGGAGAGAGAAAAAGAGAAATCGAAGTAAGCCCTCAAGACTATTTTTACCAGGAATGTTATTGGGGACCGTTTTCACGGCAAATCATTTTGCCAGAAGAAATAGATCCTGATAAGACTAGAGCTGAATTAAAAAATGGAATTTTAACATTGTGGTTGCCAAGATTAGAAAAGACAAAAACAACAAAAGTAAAAATAAGAGAAATAGAATAAAATATTAAAATTCTTCTAAATAGAAAATAAGTGAAAAAAAATGCTAAACTTGCAGTATCTATTTTGGTAGTGGCTGTTTTTTTAATAGCAATCGTTTTTTGTTTTGTTTTTTTCCCAAAAAATGATTTTGCTTTTGGAGTTATGCTTGGAGGAGAAAAGATAGGGGGACTTTCAAAGGAAAAAACAACAGAAATATTAGAAAATAAAATTAACGAATTTTTAGAAAAGAAAATCGCTTTTTCTTTTACCCCATCAAAAGAAAAAATCTCAGAGACAAGTAATCAAAATGAAACCTATTTAAAAGAAATAAAAATAAAAGACCTTGGGTTAACTTTTAAGATAAATGAAAGTTTAGAAGAACCATTTTCTATTGGTAAAAAAAATAATTTCTGGCAGAACTTAAAGGAAAAATTCTTAGCCCTCCAAGGAAAATATCAATTTCCACTAATCGTAGAAATTAATGATCAAGTTTTTGATAATTTTTTTATTGAAAATTTTGGGCAGTTTGAAATTTTACCTCAAAACGCTCAAATAATTTTTAATGAAAAGCTAATGGATTTTGAAATTCAAGATTCAAAAGAAGGACTACTTTTCCCAAAAGATAAAATTCAACAAGAAATTCAAAAAGATGCTGCTTTTTTAAAAAATAATGATTTTTATCTTTCATTAGAAAAAACAATGCCTGAAATCGGTAAAGAAGAAGCACTTGAAGCTATTGTGAAAGCCGAAGAAATTATTAATGCTGGACCTTATATCCTTTTAGATGGAGAAAAAAAAATTGAACTTTCAAAAAAAAATTTAGGAACATGGTTTTCTTTTTTACCAAAAAAAGATGGTTCAAGAACTGTTCTTTCCCCTGCTTTTGATGAAGGATTGATTAAAAATTATCTTTCTGACCTTTCAAAAAGTCTTAATGTCAATCCTCAAAATCCAATTTTGAGTTTTGAAAATAATAATTTAAAAATTATTTCTCTTCCAAAAGCTGGAAAAATTCTTAATATAGAAAAAAGTGCGAAAGAAATTCAGGAAAAAATTCTAACAAATTCTAATGAAAAGAAAATTGCTCTTATATTTGAAACAGTAGAACCAAAAATTACAGAAGAAAAATTTAATGATCTTCGAATTGAAACATTAATCGGTAAAGGAGTTTCAAATTTTGCCGGTTCACCAAAAAATAGAATTCACAACATCAAAATTGCTGCAGAAAAGTTTAATGGAACACTAATTGCTCCTGATGAAGAATTTTCTTTCAATCGGGCATTAGGAGAAGTTGGCCCAAGTCAGGGTTATCTACCGGAATTAGTTATTAAAAATAATAAAACTGTTCCTGAGTACGGAGGTGGTGTTTGCCAGGTTTCAACAACAATGTTTCGAGCAGCTGTTTATTCAGGAATGGACATAACCGAAAGGCATCCTCATGCTTATCCAGTAAAATATTATAATCCCCAAGGATTTGATGCTACAGTTTATTCGCCTTCTCCTGATTTAAAGTTTAAAAATAATACTGGCAATTGGGTTTTAATTCAAACAAAAATTGAAGGTAATAATTTAATATTCGAATTTTATGGTAAAGATGATGGTCGAGAAGTTATTGTTAAAGGGCCTTATCAATATGATTTTAAAGAAGATGGTTCAATGAAGGCACGGCTTGAAGAAGAAGTTTGGAAAGATGGAAATTTGTTTTTAAAAAAGATTTTTTTATCTTCTTATGCTTCTCCAAAACTTTATCCAACAGAAAGCGCTGAATAATTTATAATTATCAGAAATGCCGCGGTGGCGGAACTGGCAGACGCGTTGGACTTAGGATCCAATGGGATAACCCGTGAGAGTTCGAATCTCTCCCGCGGCACTTTATTAAATTTTCTAATCAATTTTTATTTTATACTGTTTATTTATCAAAATAAAAAAAAGAGCAATCTTTAATTTTCTGATTGCTCTTTTTTTTATTTTTTAAACTTGAAGCTTAAAATCCTACCATTGTTCTGACTATTGCTGGAATTACTTTTGCTAAAGCTGCCACCGCTAAACCAATTGCCATATAAAGTAAAAGGTTTCTTGCCTTCTCAGTTTTACCAGGATCACCACTAGAAGTCATAAATTGAAAGCCAGCTACAATTCCAAAGATTACGGCAATAGATAAAACAATATAAAAAATCCAATCAGTTATATTATAAACAGTTTCCATTAAACAAATTGTACCCCAATCTTTTGTCTCACAAGTAATATCTTCTTGAGTGCCGTCTCCTTCAAGGTCACAATATCCTCCTTCGGGCCCAACTATATCTCCTACAACTGGCTCAGGCCCAAGAGTCCCATGTCCAAGGCCTGGTACAGTATATGAATATGTTCCACATGCAAAATCAGGATAAGTTCTTTTTATCATACAACATTCTTTTGGTGTAGCTTGAGCTGATACTATTATTGGCACAAGAGTTAAAGAGACTAGAGCAAGAATAATTATAATTAAAAAAATTTTTTTCATAATTTAATATTTTAAAAAATTTTTTATCGACCTTTTTACCGAAATATGTCTCGGTCAAAATTTTTAAAAATCATATAAACCTTTACTAATTTTAAATTAAATAAAAAGCTTTGTCAAGAAAATTACATTAAAACTCCTTCAATTAATGCAGCAATTGCTCTTGAAAGTAAAATAATACCAAGACCAATAGCAGAATATAAAAGCAATCTTTTGGCTTGGCTTACCTTGTGTGGATCTCCACTGGAAGTTGCAAACATCATTCCTCCGATTATAACCATTAAAGTAGTGATAGGAATAGCAATTGTATAAAAAAAATTAGCAATTGCAGTGATAATTTCGGGGACGGTTTTATATTTTAAAGGGTTCTCAATAGTTATAAAATTATCTGAATTTGGCTGTTGTTGCTGTTGTTGAGTAGGTTGTTGCTGTTGAACTAATTGAGATTGAGCTGCGTTTATCATTTCCCCAAAACTAAAAAAATATAAAAAACCTATTATAATGATAAAAAATATAGTATTTTTTTTCATTGTTTTTTAAAGATAAAACCAAAATGATAATTATCAACGGGAAAATCTTTTTCAAAAGAAAAACCTTCTTTAAAGAAAAGTTCTTTTACTTCTTCTTGTTTTACTCTTTTCCCTTGAGGGCCCAAAGGAACATTTTCTTGCCAATCAATAAAAATTACTTTTCCTTCTTTTTTTAGGACTCGCTTTGCTTCTTGAATAACACTCTGGTCATTTTCGGTTTGAAATAAAAGATTAGCCATTAGAATTATATCACAACTTTCATCGGGAAGGCCAGATCCTTTTTCTTTTTCTAAGTTACACCTTTTGATTGTAATATTTTTTACTCCCTCTATTTTCATTCGAGAATTCACTGCTTCCAAGGCTTCAGGCAAAACATCAAGAGCAAAAACTTTCCCTTCTTCTCCAACTCTTCTTGCCAAAGGAAAAGTGAAATATCCATGACCACAACCAAAATCAGCAATAATTGAACCTTTTTCAATTTCTAAACTGTCGATAATTTTTTGAGGATTTAAAAACCCACCCGAACCAGCTGGAAAAGTTACCATAATTTAGCTTATTAGCTTTTTATTTGTAGCTTATTGGCAATTTTAAAAAATCTAATAAACTAATTCTAAAAAGCTAAATCGTTATTGCCGATACCACTTTATCTTCTTGTTTAAGTTTTATTATTTTTACCCCTTGGGATGACCTGCCCAAAACTGGAATCTGTTTTATTTTTGTCCTAATAGTTTGCCCCTTTTCCGAAATTACAATCAATTCTTCTTCCTCTTTTGAGAGAAGAGAAATCTGTGCTAAGCTTCCAGTTTTTTCAGTAATCTTTATACCTATTATACCCTTACCTCCTCTCTTTTGCAAACGAAATTTTTGAATGTCGGTTCTTTTTCCAAAACCATTTTCAGATAAAGTTAAAAGATAGATTTTTGATTTTTGATTTTTGATTTTTGATTTATCTATTATTTCCATTCCCACAATTCTGTCATTCTCTTTTTCAGTTTTTAATTGTAAGTTTTTAGTTGAAGGTTGTAATTTCATTCCTCTTACACCAGCTGCATTTCTTCCCATTGGTCTAAGATCTTTCTCTTTGAATCTTATCACATTTCCAATGGAAGATGCAAGAAGAATTTCATCATCTTCACCAACTGGTCTAGCAAAAACTAATTGATCGTTTTCTTCTAGTTTAATTGCCCGAAGGCCTGATCTTCTAACCTGCTCAAAATCTTCAAGTTTTGTCTTTTTAATAATTCCATTTTTTGTAACCATTACGAAATATTTTATCTTTGAAGTTTCAATATTGTTTTTTACTTTGGGAAAAACAACTAAAGAGGTAATTTCTTCGCCAGGCGAAAGTTCAAGAAAATTTAAGATGCCTTTACCAAATCCCTGACGTTCGCTTTCTGGAATAATATAAGCAGGAATTTTAAAAACTTTTCCAAGATTAGTAAAAAAGCAAACTTCATCGTGGCTCGAAAGAAAAAGAAAATGTTCTACCTTATCCTCTTCTCTTAAGGCTAATCCTAAAACTCCCTTACCTCCTCTTTTTTGAGCTTTAAATGCCCGAGGCGATAATCTTTTTACATATCCTCCCTTAGTTAAAATTAAAATGTTTTCTTCCTCAGGTATTAAATCTTCTTCTTTAAATTCTCCAAGTTTTTGAGGAATGACTTCTGTTTTTCTTTCATCTCCATATTTTTCTTTAAGATCTATTAATTCTTTTTCAACTACTTTTTCAATGCCACCTTTAGTACTTAAAATATTTTCTAATTCTTCTACTAATTTCTTTTTTTCCTCCAGTTCATTTAAAATTTTTTGTTGTTCAAGCCGTGCCAAAGCTTGAAGTTTTGTCTCCAAAATTACATTTGCTTGAATCTCAGAAAATTTAAATTTTGAAATTAAATTTCGAAAAGCATCTTCTCTGTCTTTTGATTTTTTAATAGTATCAATAACCTCATCAATATGTAAAAGTGCTTTTTTTAATCCCAAAAGAATATGAATCCTTTCCTTAGCTTTTTGAAGATCAAATTCAGTTCTCCTTTTAACAACTTCTCTTCGGTGAGAAAGAAAATTTTCCATTGCTTCCTTTAAAGATAAAGTAGCTGGTTGTCTTCCATCTGCTAAAGCAACAAGATTTAAATAAAAAGTTTTTTCGAGTGAAGTATGCTTATAAAGCTGGTTTAAAATCTTTTTTGGGCTTGCATCTTTTTTTAGTTCAATAGTAATTCGCAATCCCTCTTTATCTGATTCGTCAATAATATTTTTTATTCCTTGGATCTTTTTTTCTCGAGCTAATGTGGCCATTTCTTGAAGTAAAGCAGATTTTTGAATGCCATAAGGAATTTCCCGAATTTGAATTTCAAAAATATCTTTTTTCTTTTCAATAATTTCTGCTTTTCCTCTATTTACTATTGGCCCCCGACCATTTTCATAAGCTTTAACAATAGCACTTTTATCAAAAATTTGACCACCAGTGGGAAAATCAGGTCCTTTTATAATCTCACAGAGCTCTTCTGTTGTTGCGTCTTCGTTTTTTAAAAGATACACAAGACCATCACAAAGCTCTGAAAGATTATGAGGAGGAATATTTGTCGCCATTCCAACAGCAATTCCCAAAGACCCATTTAATAACAACTGAGGCAAAGGAGAAGGTAAAACGACTGGTTCTTTTCTTGTGCCATCATAATTTGGCATAAAATCAACAGTATTTTTTTCAATATCTCGAAGCATTTCTTCGCCAATTTTCGAAAGGCGAGCTTCGGTGTATCTATAAGCAGCTGGTGAGTCGCCATCTATACTTCCAAAATTTCCCTGGCCTTCTACTAAGGGATATCTTAAAGAAAAATCTTGAGCCATTCTAGCAAGAGCGTCATAAACAGCCTGATCACCGTGAGGATGATATCTTGCCAAAACCGATCCAATAACTGAAGCACATTTTCGAAACTTAGCATTGTGCCTCAAACCATCTTCATACATCGCATACAAAATCCGGCGGTGAACCGGTTTTAAACCATCGCGAGCATCAGGCAAAGCTCGCGAAATAATCACGCTCATTGCATAATCAAGATAGGCTTCTTTAACTTCATTAGAAATATCTCTTTTTTGAATAGGCATAAGATAAAAATACAAACGTAAAAATAAAAGAGTAAAAATTATTGATTATTCTCTATTTCTTTTTGTTCTTCTGGAGTAAGTTTTTGCAATTCCTCTAAGTTTTTATTCAATTCCTCTAATTCTTTGCGGTTTTTATCTGATATATCTTTTAACCCTTTTATTAAATCCTCTACATCGCTTTTCGTAGTTCCTGCTTCAGTTTCTGGGGGTTTTGGAATTTCATTAAAATTTAAACTTGCGATGCTTGTTTTTAACTGCAGAATCCAAAAATAAATTAAAATTATTGCCAATAAAATAGCACTCCCTAAAAGAATTCTCTTGCGAGTTTTTTCAGGTTTATCCCGCAGAGTATCAATAATAGTCTTGTGAGGTTTTTTTTGAGGATTAGTGGTCATTTTGCTAGTTTTTACAAGTTTTATTTTGTGAATTTTCGTTAATAAATTTGGTTTATTAGCGAGGACTTAGCAATACTATCTCAGTCCCTTCACTCTTTAGTTTTTCTTTTGTAATTTTCAATCTCTTTTCTTTCTCTTTTTCCTTAATACCTAACGTTCGTAAAAACGCCTTTTCGTCTTCCAAATCAAGTTTTAATCCCGGAATTTTATAGTGCATAGGAATTGCAATTTTTGGTTCAATCTGACTCACTAATTTTGCTGCCTCTTTGCCAGAAATAGTGAAATTACCTCCTACGGGAATAAAAAGAACATCCGCACCAAAAATTTCTTCCATAACTTCTGGAAAAATTTGCGTTTCTCCTAGGTCGCCAAGGTGACAAATTTTCATTTTTTCAAATTCTATTAAAAAAATAATATTTGCGCCTCTTTTTTTGCCTTGCTCATTATCATGAAAACTAGGTATTCCTTTAATAAAAACTCCTTTTACTTCATACTCGCCAGGGCTATCGATCAAAAAATAATCTCCTTTTATAATTTTTATATTAGAATGATCAGGGTGTTGATGAGAAACTAATAAAATATCTGCTTCCACTTTTTGGGGAGGAATAATTCCAATACTTTCATCATAAGGATCAATAGCAATATTAACTTTTCCTTCTTCAGTTTTGCCTGTTATTTCAAAAAAAGAATGACCGTGCCAAATAATTTCCATAAATTTAAAATAGTGGCATTATAAGCCAAAGAATCATTGAAATTACTACAAATAAAACAATAATTGAAAAGATAATTTGAAGAGTTTTGTTTTCTTTTTTCGTCATAATATAAACGCGATAATAATTGTCCGAATATATCCGAATGACCCGAACTAAAATTATAGATTGAGCTATCTAGATTATTATTTTTCTTCAGAATATTCGAATATAATTCGGATTTTTCGAATCAGTTTTAACATTCGGATGACGATTTTAAGAACATTCGGATTATGTCGGATTGGCTTTTCTGTTTAAATCGATTAACAATTTTTCTAAATTAATTCCGTACATTTTACAAACCTCTCCTAACTTTAAATTTCCAATTTCTGTTTCTGCAAATGGACAAAAAAGACATGGCAAATTATACTTTGCCAAAATTTCTTCCATTTTTGGATCTTTTAAAATTTCAGCTAAAATTGTATTTTTGGTAATCTTCATTAATAATTTTCATTATATTGTAATCCACCCCCCATCAACAACTAAAGTATGACCAGTAATATACTCTGCTTCATCGCTTGCTAGAAAAGCAACTGCATTTGCAATATCTTCTGGCTCTCCTACTCTACCATAAGGAATTTTGGAAAGTAATGCCTCTTTGGTTTTTTCATCTTCTAACATATCTTTTGTCATATCAGTTGCAATTACTCCTGGCGCTACTGCGTTAACATTTATTTTGTATTTTCCTAATTCCATTGCTAATTCTTTTGTCATTGCAATTAAAGCACCTTTTGTAGCGCAGTAAACACTGGAAATTTCAAATCCAACAAAACCAGCAATACTAGCAATATTTACAATTTTTCCATAGTTTTGAGCTTTCATTTCGGGAATTACATTTTTTGAGCAAAGAATTGCTCCTTTTAAATTTACTGCTAATTCTTTTTCTATTCTTGAAGTCTCCATTTTATCTAATTCTTCTTGAATAAAAATTCCAGCATTATTCACTAAAATATCAATTTTACCAAATGTTTTCTTTGCAGTAGCAACTACATTTTTAATATTTTCCTCATTAGTAACATCCAATACCAAAGCCAATCCTTCGCTTCCAAGGTTTTGAATTTCTTCCACCACTTTTTTACAGTCTTCTTCGGAAATATCAGTAACTACAACTTTTGCTCCTTCTTTTGCTAATTTTAAAGCAATTGCTCTTCCAATGCCTCGACGAGCACCGGTTACGATAGCAATTTTATCTTTTAAAGACATATAATTTTTAATTTTTAATTTTTAATTTTTAATTTTCCGACCTTTCCTTATAGTAGAATCTCGAAAACCCTTACAGGATTAAATAAATTTCTATTCGAAATTCACTATTAGGTTTCTTTTATGGCATTCATTGGACAAGAAGCAATAGCCTCATTTATACATTCTTGATTTTCTTCAATATTTGCATTTTCCTTAATTTTAGCTTTAAGTTTTCCTTGGTCTAGCTCAAAAACTTCTGGACAAAGAGCTTGGCAAGTTCCACAACCAATACAATTTTCCTCATCAATTATAATTTTTTTTGTCATAATAATATTACTAAATTCTTAATTTAAAAGCGCCATCTGCAAGTCTAGCTAAGCATCTTTCTATTTCTCCATAAGAAAATGGATTTTGTGGTAAGCGAACTGTCCAATCTTTTTTACTATCACGCAAAAGACTTGTTCTCATTCTAATTTTTGTTCCTTCTCCTATTACAATATCAGTTACCACTTCGTTTGGCACAACTTTCAATTTCTTTTCTTCTGAGATATAGTAAAGTAGAATATTCTTTCCATTTAATCCTTTAACTTTACTATTAATTATCACTGCTTTTTCTAGTTTCACTTTTCCAATTTGCGAATTTAAAATGATTGAATTTTTTACTTCTCCTTTTGCTTCAGAATTAATTAAAATTGAATTTTTAATCTTTAAATCTTGAGATTTTTTATTTTTTATAAAATATTGCTCAAGCTCATAAAATTGCCTTCCTGTTTTACCTTCTAAAGAATTATCAAGAAGTTTTAATAAATTTTTATGGTAATTAGCAAGATTTCCATAATCCCACCAAATAGTGTCTTTGCCCAAGTTTTTTTCGCCAATAATAACTTTTGTTCCTGTTTCTTCTTGAAATTTCTTTTTAAACCTTTGGATTCTTTCCCAATAAATTGGATTTTCTCCCATTTCTATATATTCTTTCTTAGAAGAAGTTAAGGGCATCCAAAGATGCTCATCGGTATCTAATTTTCTTTTTTTGATTTCGAGTTCTTTTGAAAATTCTTTCAAAAGAAACTCAAAGAAAGAAAGATTTATTGAGAAACATCCCATACTTTTTGCCAATTCTATTTCTCCTTTTTGATTTGGCTTTAAATATCCTTTTTCTTGAAGTTTTTTAACTCCTTTCCAGTCTAACTTTTCTCGCTGAAGAATACCCGCGCCTTTTTTAGGAATTAAAATTCCATAACTTTGCCAATTTTTCTTCCATTCCTTTGGCGAAAGCTTAAATATCTTTTTAATTCCAAAAACCTCAACTGGCGAAGCCGTTTCTTTTTTTGAAGATCTTGAAGGAATTATTACTTGATCCCCCCAAAAAACACAAATTCTTCCTTCACGAGTTTTGGCAAAAATTTGAGTTGAATAAATAACTGCTTCAAGTAAAGTTAGAAGAGTGTTGCCTCCTTCAACTTTCATCGGCCGAGGCAATTTTATTGCAGGTTTATTATTCCCCTCAGTACCACAAAGAGGAGCCATTCTTTTCCCATAACCAGCTGTATGGTAAATAGCTACCGTGCCACCCTTTCTTAAAAGATCATTTAAGTTTATAATTTCGTTAGCCTTAGAAAAAGCATAGAGAGTTCCTAAGAGTTGACCAGCTCCTCCTTCCCAGTCCTCTTCAACGCAAATTATTTTCGTTTTTTGAGGCAAAACTTCCTCTCTTGTAGCCGATAATCTCCAATCCCAATATTTTGAATTACCATTTGAAGCAACAATAATAATAACATCAAATCCTTCATTTTTCTTAATTGCTTCTTTCATTTTTTTAATAGTAGTGTAAGGCATATATCAATTTAAAAACTGCTTTTAAAATTTAGCAGTTTTATTTTTCTATTAAGATTTTAGATTTTTTTGCCCCAATTGTCAAATAAATGAATTAGAAATTTAGTAAATTTTTATGAATCGGTTAATTGCAATCAAATGTTTTAAAATTAAAAATTAAAAATTTGAAATTAGAAATTATTTTGTATCTCCATCTCTCTTAGTGCCTTTATTCTCTCTTCTATGGGTGGATGAGTTGAAAATAATTTTGTCAACCAATTTTGATTTTCTCTACCCTTAAAAGGGGAAGAAATATATAAGTGAGCGGTTGAAGTGTTTGCTACCTTCAAGGGTGTTTCATCGCTTGCAATTTTTTCCAAAGCTCTTGCTAATCCTTCCGGATAACGGGTTAAAAGAGCACCATCAGCATCAGCTAAAAACTCTCTTTTTCTTGAAATCGCAAGTTGAATCAAAGTAGCTGCTAAAGGAGCTAAGATTGCTGCTAAAATTCCAAAAATCATCATCAAAATACCGCTTTCATCTTTTGAATCTCTTCTTCCGCCTCCCCAAAAGCTAATCCGCAGAAAAAAATCTGAAAGCAAAGAAACAATGCCAACTAATATTACTATTACTGTACTAAGAAGAATATCTTTATTTCCAATATGGGAAAGTTCATGAGCAATAACACCTTCAAGTTCTGATCTTTCTAATTTTTCCAGGAGTCCTCGGGTCACTACTAATACTGCATGATTTTGATCTCTGCCGGTAGTAAAAGCATTAGGCTGATTTTCATCTAAAATATAAATCTTGGGCATTGGAAGGCCTGCTGTAATGCAAAGATTCTCAACAATTCGATAAAGTTCTGGATTATCTTCTTTTTTTATTGGTCGAGCGCGAGACATTGAAAGAACAATTTTATCCGAGTACCAATAACTTGAAAAACTTTGGAAAATTGCCAAAATTACTGCAATTACTAAAATCACATAACTATCTAAAAGATAGCTAAAAAACCAACCAAGTCCAATTAAAAAAATACAAAATCCGGTAATTAAAAGAATGGTTTTCCGAGTATTTGCCTCGGCTTGAGTATATAGGGTCATAGGAAAATTTCTAATTTCTAATTTCTAATTTCTAATTTCTAAAACTTTACTTTTACTGGTTCTTTTTCTTTTATTTCTCCAAGCTCAAAAAATTCCATTGGTTTAAAATTAAACATTGAAGCGATAACGTTACTAGGAAAAGTTTCAATTTGGGTATTAAAATCACGAACGTTGCTATTATAAAACCTTCTTGCTGCTTGTAGTTTATCTTCGGTATCACGAAGTTCTCTCTGAAGTTCAAGAAAATTTTGAGAAGCTTTTAATTCTGGATAATTTTCAGCAACGGCAAAAAGAGATTTTAAAGTATTTGATAAATTATTTTCTGCTTCTCCTTTTTCTTTTAAATCTTTTGCTCCCATTGCTTGAGTTCGCGCCTCAGTAACTTTTTCAAAAAGTTCTCTTTCATGCCCAGCATAACCCTTAACTGTTTCTACTAAATTTGGAATCAAATCATACCTTCGTTTTAATTGAACATCAATATCTGCCCAAGCTTCCTTACAACGATTGCGACGTTTTACTAATTCATTGTAAATTGCAATACCCCACAAAATTAATAAAACAACGATTATTAAAATAATATAACCAGCTGATAACATAAATTTTAATTTATAATTTAAATTTCTTATAACGACCTTTAAAAAATTGGAATTTAAAAATTAGAAATTTATATTTATTATACCACATTTAACCTTTAATTACTCCCAAAGGTCTCATTCGAACAACTTTTTTAGCTAATTCTGCCCTATCTACCGCTTCTATAACTTGACTTACATCTTTATACGCTCCTGGTGCTTCTTCAGCAAAACCAGGGTAAGAAGCAGTTCTGGCATAAATTCCTCTTCTTTTTAAATCTTCGATCAAAGTTTGCCCTCGCCAAATTTTTTTAGCTTTTGTCCTACTCATTGCCCTACCAGCTCCATGTGAGGCGCTCCCAAAAGCAAGTTTCATGCCTTTTTCTGTCCCTCTTAAAATAAAAGAGTAGGTTCCCATTGTTCCTCCAATAATTACTGGCTGACCAATTTCGCGATAATCTTCTGGTAATTCTTCCCTACCCGGTCCAAAAGCTCTTGTTGCTCCTTTCCGGTGAACTAAAAATTTTTTAAATCCTCCGTTAATTTCATGATTTTCCCAGCGGGCAGAGTTATGAGTTAAATCCCAAAATGTTTCTATTTCAACTCCAGAGAAAATTTCTTTAAAACATTCTTTTGTTAGATGAGCAATAACTTGACGATTGGCATAAGAATAGTTTAGAGCGCATAAGTTTGCCGCCGCATATCTTTTACCTTCTTCAGAATCAATAGGTGCGCAAACTAATTCTCGATCATGGATTGGAATATGATATTTTCTTGAAGCTTCGGCTAAAATTTTTAAATAATCAGTTCCAATTTGATGACCTAAAGCTCTTGATCCACAATGAATAGAAATTAGAATTTGGTTTTTAAAAAGACCAAATTTTTTCGCAGCTTCCTCGTCATAAATTTCATCAATATATTGAATTTCTTCATAATGATTGCCTGATCCAAGCGTACCAACCTGACCTTTCTCTCGTTGCTTTGCCTTCGTGGAAACATAATCAGGATTTGCTCCCTCAAGCGACCCTTTGTCTTCAATATGTTCTAAATCATCTTTTGTGCCATATCCTTTTTTTATAATCCATCTTGCTCCATCTTGAAAAAGTTCATTGGTTTCTTTTTTTGATAAAACAATTTTCCCTCGCGATCCTAAACCGCAAGGCACGGTTTCAAAAAGAGAATTTACTAATTCCTCTATTTTTGGCTTAACGTCCGCTAAAGTTAAATTAGTTTTTAAAGCTCTAACACCACAGCCCGAATCAAACCCAATTCCTCCAACGCTAATTACGCCACTATCTTTATCCATTGCTGCAACCCCTCCAATTACAAAACCATACCCCCAGTGGGCATCAGGCATTGCTAAAGATGCTTTATAGATCCCTGGAAGGCAAGCAACATTTTGCACTTGCTCTTTTACTTTTTCATCCATCTCCTCAATTAATTTTTGATCACCAAAAATGATTCCTGGCACCAACATCTTACCAGTTTTAGAAATCTCCCACTGATAATTATTAATTTTTTGAAGATTTTTTAGTTGCATTTTAATTGTGAGTTAGTTAGCTACAAATTACATATCATACTTTTTATACGATCGTATTAAAAATATGATATGTAATTTTTGTGTAAAATTTATTATTAAATATATCAATGTTTGTTTGAATTAAACATCAACAATTGTCTGAGCAATATATTGATCGTTCTTTTTTTTAACTTTTAATTGACTGTAAGTAGCGGCTTTAACTTCAACTTCTGGCTTGTGCTTTGCTGGATTTAATTCCTCCCCCCAGGCCGAACCAAAAAGTTTATATTCAGAATTAGTTTTTTTAATTTCGTTGATTTTAAATTTATTAAATACAAGATTTTGAATTCCTGCTTCTGAAAGCAAATTATTTAACCATTCAACAAAAAGTTCCTCTAAGTTATCAGCTTCGCATTCAATCTTTATTTCTTTTTTAGGTTCCACTTTTGCTAAATTGACCATTACACTAAACATTGCTTTTGCGCCATTTTCAAAGGCTTCTTTAATTGTCTTTCCATATCCTCTTACACCTACATCAGCTTCGTGCTCAAATTGTTCATATGAATTCATATTTTTGATAAAATTTTTTCTATTTCCTTTAGGTTTTTTACACAAAAATCGATATTTTTATTATTTTTTTCTTTTTTATATTTTCCTTCCCCTCGATTCATTCGAATTGTAATTACCTGCGGAAATTTTTCTTTTGTCGTTGAAAGCGCCTCTGGATTATCATCAACAAATACTGCTTTCTCGTTTTTCCTTAAAAATTTTTTTAGAGTAGAGGATTTATTAATATCGGTAGTAATAACAATTTTTTTAAAAAATTTAGTAATTCCTGATTTTTCAATTTTCTTTTTTTGAAAGTTCTTATCACCGTAAGAGACTAAATAGAGATCAAATTTATTACACACCTTTTTCAAGAATGGTTCTACGTCTGAATATAAAAATTTATTTGCTTTATTTAAAATTTTCTCAAAATTATTTCTAAGACCTTTTAAGGAAGCATCTGATTTTTTTTGAACTATTAATTTAAATTGGTTTTCTGGGTTATAAGGCTGCTTTCCTCTTTTTGCTTCTTCAAAAGTTTCTTTAAATAAAACTTGATTGATCCCTATTTTTTTAAAACTGCCTTGAAAATTTTTATAGAATTCATCCACTGAAAATAAAGTGTGATCAAAATCGAAGATAATTTTCATTTTTTTTAATTTTCATTTCGCCATTGAAATTTTTGAAAATTTTGGCGGACAAAAAAGAATGTATTATCAGGTAAATTTTCCTCAATTAAGCTGCCAGCTCCAATATTTGAATTTGAACCAATTAATATTCCTGGCATTAAACTAACATTGATACCAAAATGAGTATTTTGACCGACGACTACTCCTAATCTTTTCAGGCCTGTGGAAATTTTTTCACCCTTGACTGTTGAATTTATTTCTCCCCTATCTAATCTTAAATTAGCCGTAATTGTACCAGCTCCAATTTTACAATCTTTACCAAAGATTGAATCGCCAAAAAAACCAGAATGAGCATGAGAATTTTCTTCAAAAATACACCTTGTAACTTCAGCTAAAGCACCAATTAAAACATTTTTTTCTAAATTTACATATTCTCTTACAATTGAATTATTGCCAATAATAGAATTTTCTCCAATATAACAAGGCCCTTTTATTGTAGCACCTTCAAAAATTTTGACGTTTTCTTCAATTTGAACTTTTCCTTCAATAACAACATTTTTTGAGATTTGAGCACTTTTATCAATTTTATTTTTTAAAAATCTATCCATTAAATATTTTTCCATTGAAAATAAGTGCCAAGGATATTTTAAAGAAGGTGTTTCTTCCTCAGGTTTGTTTAAAATTATCATTCTAACATCGTTTTTTTTCACATACAAGGAAAGTGCTTCTTCAAAATCATAAATTCCTTTTTTTACTTTTTGATAAATATTAAAAAAACTTGGTTCTAATAAATATACTCCCACTATTTTAATATCTGATGGTTTCTTTCCAGTCTCTGGTTTTTCAATAATATTTAAAACCTTATCGTTTTTTAGTTCTGCAATTCCGTAAAGTTGAGGATTTTTTGTTTTTTGGCCAAATAAAACACCTTTAACTTTAGAATTAAAATTTTGAAATTTAAAATTTAAAATTTCATCAACATCAACTCTATCAGCATTTAAAACAAAAAATTTCCCTTTTAATAAATCTTTTGCCTGCCAAAGAGCATTTCCCATACCTATTGGTTTTGGCTGTAAAATGTATTTGATTTTTAAATTTGGAAATTTGTATTGTTGAAGTTCTTTTTCAATATCTCTTTTCACTCCTTCAATAATAATAATTTCTTCTATTCTTAGCTTCTTTAAGCCTTCTATCGTATACCAAATTAAAGGTTTCCCCATTATTTTAAAAAGGGACTTATGTTCTTGGTTAAGAGGCCAAAAACGAGAGGATTCGCCAGCAGCAAGAATAACTGCTTTTTTTGCTAAAAATTTTTTAGTCATAATTTTAAGAATGCTTTCGCACTATTTGCATTATTGCTTCTGCTACTTTTTTGGGATCGTGCTCAATAGGACCGGAATCTAATAGAAGATCCTTACCAATAAATTTATCTTTTGGCAAATTTTCATTTATCGAAACCAAGCTTAAAGCTTCGGGATGTTCTTTTTTATATTTTTTGATTCTTTCTTTTGAAGGAATGGTTGTATTATAAAGCACGTAATCCAAAGTAGAGTTAATATATTTTTCAATTTCTTCCACAAAATCTAAAATTGAAAAATTATTCGTTTCTCCAAATTTAGTCATTAAATTGCAAATAAAAATTTTTTTTACTTTTGATTTTGCTATTGCTTCTTTCATTCCTTCTGGTAAAAAACAGGCTATAATACTCGAATAAAGATCCCCTGGTCCAAAAATAAGATAATCAGCTTTTTCTATTGTTTTTAAAGCTCGAGGGTAAGCCTTAGCTCTTGGTTTTAAATAAACTTTTTTAATTTTTAAATTTCCATCATGAACTTTTGGAACATCGATTTCAGCCTCTCCTTTTATTCTTTTACCATTAATTAAAACAGCCCAGGCATGGGTTTTTTCAAGGGTAGCGGGAAGAGCCTGATTATCTTTAAGTTCTAAAAAGTCATGAGCAATTTTTAAAGCTTCTTCGAAGTCTTTTAATAAATATTCAAGACCGGCAATAAACACTGTTCCAAAACGGTGGCCTCGATGACCATCAGGAAATTCTTCCCTACCAAATCTCATTAAAAAAAGCTCTTTTTTCCAAGAAGGAGCATTTGAGAGGGCAACTAAATGCCGAGAGATATCTCCGGGAGGTAAGATATTTAAATCTTCTCGAAGTTGACCACTTGAACCGCCACTTTCAAGCATCGAAGTAATAGAGGTGATTTGGACAGGATACCTTTTTAATGGTTCCAAAACTACTTTTGGCATTGCGCTACCTCCTCCAAAGCAAACAAATCTTTTAGGAGAATTTTTTCTTTTTGTCATAGGTTTTTTATAACAAATTTTTCTCAAATTTAAAAGTAAAAGCGCCCAAGAGTAAACTTGGGCGCAAAATAAATTAAATATTATCACCTCTTTTTATTATTAATATGTTTTACATATTCATTTGCTACTTTTTCTATCTCTTTTGGATCAGCAGACCTAGACGAAAAACAAGCTATTCTTTTTTCATTATAGTAAAGCAAAACAAAGTCTTCATTTTTCATTAAATAGAACCCTATTGGCAATTTTACTAATACCTCGTCAGTATTCAATTTCCACATTTTTATTACCCCTTTCAGGCTTTAAATTATTCACTTCTTCTTCATAAATTTCTCTTATGGCTTTTTCTAAAAAAAACAAAGATGCTTCTTTCCAATCATAGTAAATTTGGCACTCATCGCACCATGCTTCTTGACAAATTGCATCTTTAAAACAGCAAGGGTATCCCTTATTTCCATCAACCATCTTTTCTCTCCTCCTTTTTTAAAAAAATAAAAAGAAAATAAAATATTTTTAAAGTGCATCACCTCCTTTTAAAACTATCTCTATAATAACATATTTTTATTTTTCTGTCAATTTTTTTCTTATTTTTTAGAAAGTTTTACAATTTTTCTATCGGGTGAACGTTTACAGTATCCTCAGTAGTTACCCAGCTGTCGCTCCATTCCCTCTCACTCGCTTTGTTCGTTCGAGCGCTCGCTTTCGGCTCGCTTCATTTCGCTTTCTAATACCTTGCGGTTTTAGTATTTCCCCTACGGGAAAACTTAAAGTTTTCCCGACTCTTTTCAAAGATTGGACAACTGTTTTAAATTTTATCTTTTCTTATTTCTTTTTAAGGATCCTAAAAATTTTTCAAGAGAATGCACGTTTACAATATCCTCAATAGTTGCCCAGCCACGACGAGCCTGAGAAATTCCAAGTTCAATAAAGCGCATTTGATCTTTTTGATGAGAATCAGTATCAATTATCATTTTCACTCCTGTTTCTTTTGCTTTTTTAATATTGATATCATTTAAATCAAGACGTTCTGGCCAAGAATTAATTTCAAGAATAGTGCCAGTCTCTTTTGCCACTTTTAAAAGTTTATCGAAATCAATTTCATATTCATCTCTTTTCTTTAAAATTCTGCCAGTGGGATGAGAAATAATATCAATATTTGGATTTTTCATTGCTTTTATAATTCTTTCAGTCATTTTTTCCTTTGGCATTTTAAAAGCGGAATGCACTCCAGCGATTACATAATCTAATTTTGCAAGAGCTTCGTCTTTTATATCAATTGAGCCATCTGGCAAAATATTTGCTTCACAACCTTGAAGAATTTTAAAGTTTAGATTTTGAAGTCTGAAATTAAGTTCATCTATTTCTTTTCTTTCTTCTGTTAATTTTTGTTCATCTAATCCATGCTCAATTCGTAAAAATTTCGTATGGTCGCTAATTCCAATATATTCATATCCCATTTTGATTGCTTCTTCCGCCATTTCTTCAATAGAGTTTGCCCCACCATCCCATTTTGAATGGCAATGCAAATCTCCTTTAATATCTCTATAACCAATAATTTTTGGTAAGCCTGGCTGTTTACCTTGAGCTTGACGAAGAGCAGCCTCAATTTCTCCTCTGTTTTCTCTTAACTCGGGCTCAATCCAAGGTAGACCAATTACTCGATAAACTCCTTCTTCCGACCAACCAGCAATCATTTTTCTTCCTTTAAACACTCCGTATTCATTTAATTTTAATCCTTTTTTTATTGCTAGTGTTCGCGTTACAATATTATGCTCTTTTGAACCAGTAAAATATTGCAAGGCTGAACCATAAGATTTTTTCGCCACCACTCTTAAATCACAATCAATACCTTCTTTAAAACGAACCGAAGAGCGAGTTGCTCCTTTGCCCCAAATTTTTATTACTCCAGGCATTGAAACAAAGAAATCCATTATTTTTTCAGCCGAATTTTTTGCTTCTTTGGAATTTTTTACCGTAACTAAGAAATCTAAATCGCCAATAGTTTCCCGACGGCGCCTAACAGAACCTGCCACTGAAATTTGTTCCACTTCTTTTAAACTTTTTAATAAATTTTCAATTTCTTTTGCTCGCGGCAAAATTTCTCCAAGCAAAAATCTTCCTTTATCCCTTTTTAAAAATTCAATTCCTTGAAGAATATTTTGTTCGCTTTTCTCATCAAATCCAAAAAGTTCTCTTATTTTATGGTCCCTAGCAGCTTTTTCTAAATCTTCTAAGTTTTTAATTTTAAGCTTTTCCCAAAGAACTTTTACTGTTTTTGGTCCAACGCCTTCAACCGATATTAGTTCTTCAATATTAACCGGCATTTTCTTTTTATAATCTTCGTAATATTTAATTTTACCAGTTTCAATATATTCAATAATTTTATCAGCAATACTTTTACCAACCCCAGGAATATTTTCAATTGCCTCTCTTCCTCCTTTTTGATAAATATCTTTAACGTCTTCATTTAAGCTCTCTAAAGCCACTGCCGCTTTTTCATAGGCTTGGGGTTTAAAAGGAACATTATCCATTTCAAGATAAAGAGAAATTTCAGAAAACATTTTTGCCAATTCCTGGTTTAACATAAAAATTTAATGAGATTTTGGATTAAGAGCTTTTTTAATTTGCTCGGCTCCAAATCGAAAAACAATAATAATTCCAATAAGACTGGCTAAGAGATCAAAAGCTCTAAAAATAAAAGTAAATGCAATGGCACTTTCAGAAGCAAATCCTAATTTAGAAAAAACAAATACCTGAAGAGCTTCTTGACTTCCAATTGCGCCAGGTAAAGGAAAAAGATGGGCTAAATTAGTAAAACTAATCATAATTAAAGATTCAAGCCCGCTAATAGGTAAACCCAAAAATAAAAGCAAGACCCATATTCTTAGCCAGTTAATAATTCCTTGTGCCACACTTAAAATCATTGCCTTCCACATATTTTTGTTATCTTTTTTAAAAAAGCTAAATAATTCTTTTTCAAGATTAACAGCTTTTAATGATGTTTCATTTTGAATAAGTTTTTGAAGAGGTTTCTCAATAAATTTGAGCATACTTTGGCTTTTAAAAGCTCGAAAATAAAAAAAAGCAATAGCCCCAATCGGAACAAGCAATGCTAAAATAATTATCCATAATTCCAATGGAATGGTTAATGTTTTTAAAATAAAAAATACTATTCCCAAAATAATCGTTAAAAAGAAAATTGTTCCATCTAAAAATTCATCAATAAACACAGAAACAGCTCCTTTTGTCCAAGAGACTGAAAATCTTTTCTTTAAAATATAAGCCCTCATTGCATCATCTCCAAGAACAAGAGCTGGCATAAAAAAGACAATAGAAAAACCAGCTAACCATGGAGCAATAAGTTGATTTATAGAAAGCGAATATCCTTTGTCTTTTAAAATTGTTTTTAGTCTTAAAATTTCAAATAAATGCCAAAGAATTGTTAAAAGCAAAACCCAAAAAATTCCCCATGGCGAAAAACTCAAAAAAGCTTGCCAAATATCTTCTGTTCCAATTTCCCTAAAAACAAAATACAAAATCAATCCAGAAATAATAACGCTTAAAATAATTAAAATTACATTTCGAGACATAAGATAAGTTTCAGTTTAACCCTAATAGGAGATTTCTATAAAAGTTTTTTGCTTTTTTTAGTTCTTTTTCTCCTTTTTTTGTAATCTGGTAAATTCTTTTTCTCTCCTGAAGTTTGCTTTTAACAAAACCTTCGTTTTCCAAACGATACAAAACTCGATATGGAGTAATTTTTCCTGACTGAAAACCAAACTTCTTTTCAATTTCTTTTTGAAGTTCGTAAGCGTAAATAGGTCTTAATTCAGCTAAAGATAAGATATAAATCCACAGATTGTCAATGGTATTAGCTTTTTGAAGACGATCAAAAGGAGACATACAAAAATAAATCAAAAAACTTCTAAAATTGTTCTTACCCTTGACAAACTATTTTACATAAGTAAAATAGTTTATAAAGGTAAAGGTCATTAATATATTTTAAATAAATTATAAAATTATGTCAAAAAATATAAAAATTGCAATTGCCGGTGTTGGTAATTGCTCTTCTGCTTTAGTTCAAGGTCTTTATTATTATAAGAATATAAAAAGTAATGACGATCTTGTCCCAGGACTAATGCATAATGTAATTGGTGATTATAAAATTTCTGATATTAAAGTAGTTGCTGCTTTTGATATTGATAAAAGGAAAGTTGGCAAGGATGTTTCTGAAGCAATCTTTGCCAAGCCAAACTGCACAAAAGTTTTTTGCAAAAATGTACCAAAAATGAATGTTAAAGTAAAAATGGGACCAGTTTTGGATGGGGTAGCTGATCATATGAAAAATTATCCCGAAGATCAAACCTTCTTACCTGCAAAACAGAAACCAGTTGATGTTGTTAAGGAATTAAAAAAATCAAAAACCGATATTTTAATAAATTATATGCCTGTTGGTTCGCAAAAAGCGACTGAATTTTACGCAAAAGCAGCTCTTGATGCAGGGGTTGCTTTTATAAACTGTATGCCTGTTTTTATCGTTTCTGATAAGGATTGGGGAGAAAAATTTGAAAAAAAAGGTTTGCCTTGTATTGGCGATGATATTAAAAGCCAAATTGGTGCTACTATTACTCACCGAACTCTCTGCCATCTTTTTGCTCAAAGAGGGGTAACAATCGACAGGTCTTATCAATTAAATTTTGGGGGAAATACTGATTTTTTGAATATGCTTTCTCGCGAAAGACTAAAGTCAAAGAAAATTTCAAAAACTGAAAGCGTTGAATCGCAATTAATAAAAAGGTTGAGTTATGATAATTTACATGTTGGACCTTCTGATTGGGTTCCCTTTCTTAAAGATAATAAAGTTTGTTATATTAGAATTGAAGGAAGAAAATTTGGCGATGTACCGGTAGAACTCGAACTTCGACTTTCGGTGGAAGATTCGCCAAACTCAGCTGGGTGCGTAATTGAAGCAATTAGGCTTTTAAAATTAGCTCTCGATAGAAAAATAGGAGGACCTTTAATTTCGCCCTCGGCTTATTTTATGAAGCATCCTCCTGAACAATTTACTGATGAAAAAGCTCGAGAAATGGTCGAAGAATTTATCCTCGGTAAACGCGAGCGCTAACTAACAACTTTACGACTTCAGTTGTAAGTCGATTATTTATGGAACCTTTTGAACGTTTTAAAAATTTAAACACTAATGGAAATTTGTGGGTTTACATTCTTAGCCTAGGAAAAAACACTACAATTTGTGATGAAGATTTAAATAAGTTAATTTTTGAAAAATTTGGATTTTTGCCTGGAATGAGTACAGTGAAAAGAGTTTTATATCGCTTAAGACAACAGGGATATATAGAAACAGAAAAATACAAAAGTAAAAGAGCTTATAAAACGACTGAAAAAGGGAGAAAAGAATTAGATAAAATGAGAAATTTTTGCCAAGAACTCTTGCAGAAAATTTAAAATTTTTCTCTAATTTATGAATTTAGACCAAATTAAAGGAGTGGTTTTTGATTTAGATGGAGTTTTAGTTGATACTGAATATTATCAATCAGAGGCCTGGATTGAAGTCTTAAAACAATATAAAATCTTCCTTTCTCAAGAAGATCTTTTTGAATACAAAGGGAAAAGTGCTGAGGTTATTGAAAATGAATTCAAAAATAAATACCATTTACCTATTAAAAAAGGAGAACTACTTAAAAAAAGAGATGCAGAGGTTTTAAAGATATTTCAAAAAAGAAAGGTAAAAACAATGCCTTATGCAAAAAGGACGCTTGAATTTTTTAACAAACATAAAAAATTAGGATTAGCAAGTACTGGTTCTAAAAAAGAAGTTTTATTAAAATTAAAGAAAACAGGTTTTTATAAATATTTTTCTGCTGTTGTATCTAGGGATGATGTTAAAAAAGGAAAACCCTGCCCCGATGTTTATTTAGCGGCAGTAAGAAAATTAAAATTAAAACCAAAAGATTGCCTTGCAATTGAAGATACTCAATCAGGAGTAGAAGCAGCAAAAACAGCAGGACTTATTTGTTTTGCTATACCCAACAAATTTTCAGAAACACAGAACCTTTCCAAGGCAGATAAAATTTTAAAAAACTTAAAAGAAGTTATAAGGGAATTCTCCTAATTAAAAGAAAATAAAATTTTTATCTCTTTATTGATTTTATATTGATCACAAAAGCCAGCATTTACTTCTATTACATACTGGCTTTTTTCTTTCGGTTGATATAAAGGGCAAGGATTAGCCTTACAGGGTGGTGTATTTTTAATTATTGAAACAATATTTTTGTTTTTATTAAGGAAAATTAAATCTAAGGGAATTAGAGCGCCTTTCATCCAAAAAGAATAATAATCTTCTTTAGGAAAAACAAAAAGCATTCCTTGATTTTCTGGTAATGTTTCTCGATGCATTAATCCCTCTTCTCTTTTGAGAGGATTATCAGCAACCTCGACAGAAATTTCTGTGATTTTTTTGTCATTTTGATAAAAAATAATTTTCTTTATATTATTCTCCTGGACACTAAAACGCCAAATAAAGAATATTACAACTAAAACTCCAATTATGATTAAAAATATTTTCTTTTTAAATTTCATTAAAAATTTATAAGAAAGATTTAATAATGCAAATTATTCCTATAATTGCGCAATAAATCCCAAAATAGTAAAATTTTTCTTTTAATACTACTTTTTTAAGAAATTTTAAAGCAAAAAAACCAACAATTGTAGCAAAAAGAAAACCTAAAAAGCCTTGAAGAGCGTCGGTAGAATTAAAACTTGTAACTTGAGGTACCTCTAAAACCGCAGCTCCCAATATTGCAATCATTCCTAAATAAAAAGAAAAACTAAAAGCATCTTCTTTTTTTATTCCCCTAAAAAAAGCTCCGGACATTGTCGAACCAGAACGAGAAACGCCAGGTAAAATTGATAATGCTTGGAAAAGACCAATTATTGTTGCGTCTTTGTAAGTTATTTCTTTTAGATTCTTTTCCTGTTTTTTAACTAAAGAAGTTAAAAATAAAATTACTGACGTTATTAAAAAAGACACACCTACCAAAAGAAGAGAGTTAAATATTTCATTTATTTTATCTTGTAGTAAAAAACCAACAATCACCACTGGAATCGTACCTACAATTAAAAGCAAAATTAATTTTTTATCTTGAAGAATTTTTTTGATATCTTTCCAAAAGAAAATAATCAAAGCAACAAGGGTTCCTAAGTGCAAAAGAGTATCAAAAACCACAGGTGCTTCTTCAAAACCAAAGATTTTTTGGAAGATAACCAAATGACCGGAGGAAGAAATTGGCAAAAATTCTGTTATCCCTTGCAAAATTCCAAGGAAAATAGCTTGAAAAAAAGTCATAAAAAGAGAAAGATCAAAAAGAACTATTTTAAATTTCGAGTTTTATTCGCACATTTAGCGCAGATTTTTGTTTCGGGAATAATTTTTAATCTACTTTCTTCTATCTCCTTTCCACATTTTTCGCAAATACCATAAACTTTACCCTTTTTTATTTTTTCCAAAGCACGGTTAACATCTAAAAGTTGCAATTCAAGCCGATGCTCAACTGGTAAAAGATTGGTATATTCTTCAACTTCATCAACGTTTTCATCCTGTTCTGAGGTATGCTGTCCAAATTGAGGAAATTTTGTTTTCCAGTTGTTAGTTATTTTCTTATCTTTTTCCGAAAAGGAGGATAAGATTTTTTCTAACTCTTCTTTTTCTTCTTCAAGCTTCTTTTTTAATTCTTCTAAAAGTGGTTTTTCCATATGTTTAAAAATTATTTTTTATTTCTTTTTAAAAAAAGATTCTAAAATTGTTTCATATTCCGGAAACTTTAATATTTTAGCAAAACCAAGATAAAAAGCAAACCCTAATCCCCCCGAAAGAGCTGCTTCCCAAAACACGCCCCAAAAGGTATGAAGATCAAAAATCAAAGAAAAAGGACGGAGAAGAATAAAAGTAATCCCTCCGCAAATTAAAGATAAAAGAAGAATTCTTAAAAAAGCTTCGCCTAATTTTTTATCCCAATTATTTCCTACTCTTTTTTTAAAAGCAATTAAAAGCCAAATTAAGTTTATAATCGAAGAGAGAGAAAAAGCCAAGGGGAGACCAATAACTGATATCCCAGAAATATTTTTTAAATCTAAAATTAACTGGCAAAAATAATAAAATTGATTAGGAAAAGAAAGGAGCCAGACAAAAAAAGCTGCTAAAGCAATATTAATAAGAATTGAAAATATGCCAATTTTTACTGGAGTTTTTGTGTCTCTGAAAGCGTAAAAAGCTCGAGATAAAAGAGGAATTAAACTCTGAGCAAAGATAGAAAAAGTAAATACCCCAAGAGAAGCAGCAGTTAACCGTGTATCTTGCCAAGAAAATTGCCCTGTTCCTAAGACTATTCTAACAATTTGAGCCCTTAAAAGAAAAAACAGTAAGGAAACCGGTAAAGCAAAAAAGAGAATTTCAGAAAAAGCAGAAGTAAAATCTTCTAGAAATTTTACTTTTTCTTTTTTAACAACGTTCCTTGAAAGAGAAGGGAAAATAGCAACAGCGAAAGAGATGCCAAATAAAGAAATAGGCACGTATTGAAGATTATTTGCTAAATTAAAAACAGCAATTGAGCCAACAGATAAAAGAGAAGCAATCGCTGTAATAGCTATTAAGTTTATCTGACTTGCTGCAAGACCAATTGTTCGAGGAACCATTAATTTAAAAATTTTTCTTGTTCCTTTGTGTGAGAAGTCGAAACTAAATTTAAATCGCCAACCTAAAGCGAACATGGTGGGAAGTTGAATAATTAAGTGCAAAAAGGCTCCCAAAACGACTCCCCAAGCCAATCCTTCAATGCCAATTTTTGGCACAAAAAATAAAGCTCCCAAGATAATTCCAAGATTATACATAATAGGAGCTAAAGAATAAGTAAAAAAATGAGAAAAATATTGAAGAATTGAGCCAAAAATATTGCTTACTCCAAGAAGTATTGGAGATAAGAACATTATTCTAGTTAATTTTACAACCTCGGTAAATTTTTCTCCCTTAAAGCCTGGAGTTATTAAGTGCATTAATTGAGGAGCAAAGATAACTCCTATAGTCCCCAGGAAAATTAAAATAACTAAAAAAATACAGAGAACATTATTACTAAGCCTTAACGCTTCTTCTTTTGAAGAAAGGTGATATTCAGCAAAAACAGGAATAAAAGCTGTTGAAATAGCTCCTAAGATTAAAACATTAAATAAAAAATCTGGAATGCGAAAAGCAGCAAAATAAATATCAAGCTCATCTCCAGCACCAAAAAGCCCTGCAAGTACTCTATCGCGAAGCAGTCCTAAAATTTTTGCAATCAACGTTGTGATTAAAATAATAAAAGCCGCCGAGGTAATATTTTTTGTTCGGTGGTTTAAAAGTTTTTCTAACATTTTTAAACACTAAACTGACACTAGATTTTTGCGCTTATTTACCACCATTGCTTGGTAGTAAAAATTCGTGTCTGTTTCGTGAATTTTATCTTGCGTATTCAGTTACTCTTGTCTCCCTAATAACTGTGACTTTTATTTCTCCTGGATAATTTAACTCTTCTTCAATGCTTTTAGCAATTTCTTGAGCTAATTTTTTTGCGCCAAAATCATCTATTTCTCCGCTTTTAACAAAAACCCGAATCTCTCTTCCTGCTTCTAAAGCATAGGCATTTTTCACTTCTGGAAATTTAGTTGCAATTTTCTCAAGGTCTTCCAATCTTTTTATATAATCTTCGGTATTATCTTTCCTAGCTCCTGGCCGAGAAGCAGAAATAGCATCAGCGGTTTGCACAATTACCGCTTCAACGCTCTCATAAGGATACTCTTCATGATGACTCTTCATTGCTTTAATTACCTCACTTTCTACTCCAAATTTTTCTAAAATTCGAATACCAATCTCCACATGAGAACCTTCAACTTGCCAATCCACAGCTTTGCCAATATCGTGTAGGAGTCCCGCTTTTGTAGCTATTTTAGGATCGGCGCCTATCTCCTCAGCTAAAGTTCGAGCTAAAATAGCTACTTCAATACTATGATCTAAAACATTTTGGCCAAAACTAGTTCTGAATTTTAATCTTCCTAACAATTGATGAAGTTTTGGGTCAAGACCAAAAATTTCTACCTTATAAGCTGCTTCTTCGCCGATTTTTTGAATTTTTTCTGGCATTTCATTCTGAATTTCTTTTACCACTGACTCAATTCTTGATGGCTGAATTCGACCATCCTTGATTAGTTTTTCTAAAGCAAGCTTGGCTACTTCTCGCCGCATTGGGTCGAAAGAAGAAAGGAAAACTACATTGGGCGTTTCATCAACTATTAATTCAACGCCTGTAGCTTCTTCGAACGCTTTAATATTTCTTCCTTCTTTTCCAATAATTCTTCCTTTTATTTCATCATCTGGTAAGCTAACCGAAGTAGTGGTTAGTTCGGCAATAGCAGATGGCGTTATTCTCTGAATGGTTGAAGCTAAAATTTCTTTTGCTCTTGTTTGAAGTTTTTCTTCTCCTTCTTTCTCTAGTTTTGAAAGCTTTTGATCAAGCTCTTTTTGATATTCTTTTTCAATTTCATTAAATATCTCTTTTTTAGCTTCTTCCTTGGAAATACCGCTGATTTTTTCCAACTCTTGTTTCTTTTGTTGCATCATTTCTTCAATTTGACTTTTTAATCTTATCAACTCTCTTCTATCTTTCTCTAAAGTTCTTTCTTTTGCTTTAAGGTCGTTTAATTTTTGATCTAGAATTCCTTGCTTTCTCTCAAGTTGCTTTTCAAGACTTATTAATTCCATTTCTCTATTCTCTACCTTTTTCCGAGCTTCTTCTGTTAAGGAAATTGCTTTCTTTTTTGCTTCAAGAATAATATTTTGAGCTTCAGTCTTTGCTTCGTTGATTTTTTTCTGCAATGTTTGCTCGAGAGAACCTAGTTGGAATTTAGCAATACTCTGACGAGTAATATAACCAAGAACAGCGCCAATAGCTAAGCAAGCTGCGCCTAAAATTAAAAGTATGTATTCTGACATAAGACATAATAATTAATAATAAATTTTAAATTTTTCCATTTTTTATCCTATCACATTGACAGTTTTTTGTCAAAGAAGTAGAATAAAAGAGACCGATCCGAAAAATTCGAATTAAATCCGAAAATATCATTAAAATAGGATTTAAGCTTTAATTCGAATGTCTATTCGTTAAAATTTTTAATTTCATATGAAAAAAGTTGTCCTTATTGTTCTTGATGGATGGGGAGTAGCCCTTCCTCAACTTGGCAATGCTCCATCTCAGGCAAATTTACCAACAATAAAATATATAGAAAATTATTACCCCTCAACCCTACTTCATGCTTCAGGAATTAATGTTGGATTACCATGGTGGGAAGAAGGCAATAGTGAAGTAGGTCATTTAACATTAGGTTGCGGACAGGTTATCTACCAATATTTACCAAGAATCATTACTGCTATTCAAGATGGCTCTTTTTTAAAGAATCCTGCTTTTTTAGAAACAATAAAATACGTTAAAGAAAAAAATTCAAGAATTCATTTGATGGGATTGGTTTCATCAGGGGCAGTCCATAGCTATATTGATCATCTTTATGCTTTACTTGACCTTTGCAAAAAAGAAGGTGTAAAAAATGTTTTTTTACATATTTTTACTGACGGTAGAGATTCTCCCCCAAAAGAAGCAGCAAAATTTTTACAAAATTTATCAGAACGTCTTAATCAAGAAAAATTAGGGAAAATTGCTACAATTTCTGGAAGGTCTTTTGCAATGGATAGAGATAAAAGATGGGATAGAGTTCAAAAAGTTTATGAATGCCTAACTGAGGGGAAGGACGAAAAAGTCTCTGATCCAGTTGAATATCTTATGAGTTCTTACCAAAATGGCATTACGGATGAGTATATTGAACCAGTTGTAATTGATCCCGATGGATTAATTAAAAAAGGAGATGGAGTAATATTTTTTAACTTTCGAGAAGACAGGGCTAAGGAATTAACAATGGCCTTTACTGAAAAAGATTTTCAAGGATTTGAAAGAAAAGTCAAATTCAATATTGAAAGCAATAATCCAGATCTTTGTTTTGCTACAATGACAAGATACTTAGAGAATCCTAGTATAAAAGTAGCTTTTGAACCACCAAAAGTGGAAAATCCTTTAGGAAAAGTTGTTTCAGATGCAGGGTTTTTGCAATTTCGAATTGCTGAAACAGAAAAATATGCTCATGTAACTTATTTTTTTAATGGTCTTCGAGAAAAACCATTTAAAGGAGAAGATAGAGTAATTATCCCATCGACAGGAGGACCTCACTATGATACAAACCCAGAAATGCAAGCGCCCGCTATTACTGATCGACTCGTAGAAGAAATCCAAAAAGGAAAATATCAATTTATTTTAGCAAATTTTGCTAATGCCGATATGATTGGTCATACCGGTAATTTAAAAGCCGCTATTAGGGCGGCTGAGGTTATAGATGGGTGTTTAAAGATAATTATGGAAGCAGCGAAAGAAAAATATGTTTTAATAATTACTGCTGACCATGGTAATTTTGAAGAAATGATTAGTTCGCGAACAGGAGAAATTATTGGAGAACACAGTTCAAATCCTGTACCACTTTATTTAGTAGATAATGATTTCAAAAGTTCCTATCCTAAAAATAAAAACTTAGAACTTGTTGGAGAAGCCGGAGGTTTTCTTTTTGATGTTGCCCCTACTATTCTTGAATATTTAGAACTGCAGATTCCAAAAGAAATGACTGGATTATCCCTTCTTTCTACTCTCGTTTAATAATAAATTAAGCACTTTTCGTTGAAGAATTTGTTCTCTTAAGTAATTTTTCAAATTTTCTTCTTCTGCCTTAATTTCATCTACCATTTCTGGATGTTGTTTTAAGATTTTATTAATTTCTTCTTCAATTTCCCTCTCTTCAACTTTTATATTCTCATTTTTTGCGATTTCGTAAATACAAAGTAATATTTTTACTCTTTTTTCTGCTTCTGGTAAAAAATCTTTTTTAAAATCTTCAAGAGATTTTTTTATTTGTAAAAGATAATTTTCAAAAGAAAGTCCCATCCCTTCGATTCTTCTCTTTAAATCTTCTATCATTGCGTCTCTTTCTTCTTCTATTAAAATATCTGGCAAATCAATTTTAGCTTCTGAAGCAATTTTTTCCAATACTGCTGTTTGCCATCTTGCTTTTTCTTTGTCTTCCTTTTCAGCGAAAATTCCTTCAGAAATACTTTTTTCAAGTTCTTCTTTGTTTTTAAATTTACCAAGCGACTGAGCAAATTCATCGTTTATTTCTGGCATTTCTACTTGAAAAACTCCTTTCATCTTTACTTTAAAATCAAGAGGTTTGCCACGAAATTCTTTTTGCCAAAAATCCGGTGGTGCAATTAAAGAAAATTCTTTTTCTTCATTCTCTGCCATTCCTATTAAATTCTCTTCAAAACCAGGAATAAAGGTTGATTTTTCTTCACCAAATAAGTTTTCTCCTAAAACAAATTTTTGCCCTTTAACATCTCCATTTTCAATTTTTACGCCAGCATTTCTAATTTCGTAATCTACTTCAACTTGATTTCCTTTTTTTGCTTTTTGAAGAGTTCTAATATATTTAGCTCTTGATTTTTGAAGGTAGGATAAGGTATCTTTAACTTCTTTTTCTTCTACTTTTATTTCTTTCTTCGGCTCCTCTTTTGCAATTTTTTTCCAATCTGGAAGTTTAACCTCAGGAAATAAAGAAACCTCAATAGTTCCTTTAAACTCTTCTCTTGAAAGTTTTTCAATTCTCCCTTGGGGCTGACCTAAAACTTTTAATTTTTTCTCTTCAACAATTTTTGGAAATATTTCATTTAAAGTAAGTTTTGCAGCTTCTTCTAATATATCTCCTTCGTCTAATTTTTCCTTAGCAATTTCTGGAGGAACTTTTCCTGGTCGAAATCCAGGCAAATTTAAATTTTTTGCCAAACCTTGGGTGGCTTTAACTAAATAAGGCGAGAACTCCTCGCCTTCTAATTTGATTTTAATTTGAGCTTTTGATTTTGGTAATTTTTCAACGCTTATCTCCATATTAGAAATTATCTCTATACTAAAAAGATGAATAATTTCGCCTTGCCAAGTTTATAGCACCTTATCAAAGAGGGGTGATCTTAAACCCCACAAATGATAAGCACAATTTAGATTTATTTTTTAATTATTTCATCTATTAATCCGTAAACTTTTGCCTCTTCAGCCGAAAGAAAGAAATCTCTATCTGTGTCTTTTTCAATTTTTTTTAATGGTTGGCCAGTGTGCTTTGATAAAATCTTATTTAAGTTATCTCTTATTCTTAAAATATGCTTTGCTGAAATCTCAATCTCCACCGCTTGCCCTCCTGCTTCACCCATTACCTGATGAAGCATTATTTCTGAATTTGGTAAGGCAAATCTTTTTCCTTTTTTACCCGCTGCTAAAAGCACTGCAGCCATCGAAGCAGACATTCCCACACAAATTGTCGAAACGTCACATTTAATATACTGCATTGTATCATAAATAGCTAAACCTGCTGTTACTGAGCCACCGGGACTATTAATATAAAGTTTAATATCTCTTTTTGGATCTTGACTTTCTAAAAATAAAAGTTGGGCAATAACAGAATTTGCCACATCGTCGGTAATCTGTCCTCCTAAAAAAACAATTCGATCTTTTAAAAGACGAGAATAAATATCATAAGCTCTCTCGCCATAAGGAGCTTTTTCAATAACTGTTGGAATTAGATTCATAGAAAATTTAATTTAAAAAAAATTAATATTATGACTTTTCTATTGTCTTTATATCCCTTTTAAGATAAAAAGTCAAATTCAGTATTTTTTAGATTTTGAAAATTGTTAAAGGTTTGTCTTGGTCTAATTTTCCTTTCTTTTGTAATTTATTTAAAAAAGAAACTCCAGTTATTTTTAAAAAGGTGGGGAAAGAATAGCATTTTTTTAAAAGATTGCCCATTCGAATTTCCGGCATTAGCTTTTTCCGCCATTCTTTTTCATAGTTTTCCAAATGGGGGTTATTTAGATTAATTACCGTACTTGCAATTTTGGCAGCGGTAAAACCATAAATTAATCCTCCACCAGTATAAGGTTTAACTTGACCAGCAGAATCACCGCAAAGAAAAATACGTTTTGTAGTGGTTTTTTTAAGAGGATAAGAAGGAATAAGTGCAGCTTCGAATTTTAAGTTATTAGTTATAGGTTGTAATTTATTAGTTGTTAGCCATTTTTCTAATCTTTCTTTTGGTTTTTTTTCTGGTAAAAGTGCAGTGCCATATTCAATACAATTTTTTCTCGGTATTTGCCAAGCAAAAAATCCAGGAAAATCTTTATTAAAAAACAATTCCGGAAAATCGTCTTTTGAATTTTTGAATTTGGAATTTGGAATTTTAATATATGTAATTACTCCTAAAAGCAAATTCTTCTGTTGTGGTAAACTCATTTCTCTTGCAATTGTAGATAAAACTCCATCGCAACCGGCTAAAATTTTCCCTTGGAAGTTTGAACCATCTTTTGTTTTAACCGAAACAAATTCTTTTTCTTCTTTTACTGTAACAACTTCTTTTTGAAGCTCAACCTCTACTCCAACTTCTTTAGCTTTCCTAAAAAGACACTCATCTAACTTTTTACGATTAAAAAGCCAGGCCTCACCTGAAAAATCAAAATATTTTTTTTCAACCCAAATTCTGGCTTTTTCAAATTTATTTTCAATTAAATCACTATTCTCCGCAAGAATTTCTTCTGCGGACTTTCCAAGTAAAGAAAAAATATTTTTTGAAACTAAACCTGAACAAACTTTGCCCACAATTTTTTCTTTTTTTTCTAAAACCAAAACAGAGTTTCCCTTTTTGGAAAACTCTGAAGCCAAATACAATCCTACCGCACTTCCACCAACAATAATAAGATCATAAAGCATTATATTGTTTTTGGCATTAAAACGTAAAGATAAGTTTGGTCGCCAACTGGCTTTAAAATAGCTGGTAAATTACTATTATTAACTCCAAAGAGAATTTCCGAAGAATCAATAACTGTAAGACCATCTAAAAGATATCTCCAATTAAAACTAATTTCTAATGGTTCTCCTTCAATCTTGCCTTCGATAATTGAAGTTGCTTCTCCGATTTCAGCTGAAGCAGCTGAAATTAAAACTTTTTTTGGCGGCTCAATTTTTAATTTAACATCTTGAATACGGCTTGAAAATAAACTGGCCACTTTGATTTTTTTTTGGAATTCTTCTTTATCAAGATTTAATAATATTCTAGTTTCTTTTGGAATAATTTCTTCATATTCTGGATATTCACCCTCTATTAATCTTGAGATTAAAGTAATTTTAGGTTCAAGATGATCTTGGGGTTCAAAACGAAAAGCAATTTGAGAGGGGTCAAGAGCTATACCAATTAAACCATTTTCATTAGAAAAGATATAATTAAATTCAACCGCGGTTTTTTGAGGAATAATTATTGCAAATTTTTTAACCTCTTCTTCTAAGTTTAAAGTTTTTTCAGCTAACCGAATACTATCAGTACCAACTAATTTAAGATTTTTTTTCTCAGCTTTCATTAAAATTCCAGAGATTTCTACTCTACTATCTGAAGGAGAAACAATATGACTTACTTTTGAAAATCCAGACACAAGATTTGCTGTTTCTATTTTAATTAACTCTTTTTCTTCAATTTGAGGAATTACTGGAAAATCTTTTGGGTCTTGACCTAAAATTTTAGCATGAAAATTTTTACAGCGAAGATTAAGTTGAAAATCTTTTTCTTCAATTTTAAGATCTCCTTCTGGCAAAGAAGAAACAAAATCAGAAAGGATTTTACCTGGAACAGTTGCTATTCCTTCTTCTTCAGTTTTTACTGGTAATAAAATTGTAAGACCAATTTCAAGATTAGTTGAAGAAATTTCTAGAGTATTATTTTTTAAATTAAGTAAAACATTATTTAAAATTGGCAGTGTTAAATTATTTCCACAAAGATGACTTGCAAGAGAAATAATTTTTTTAAATTTATTAGAAGAAATAGTAAATTTCATAATATTAATATACAAATTTTCTGTATACGAATTGATGTAATTATATTAATTTGCATTTAAATCTATTTATTTGCGTATTTAGTAAAAATATAAAATAAATATATATTTATTTTATTATTACTATTATTATAGTTAATAACTTAATAATTTACAAGAAAAATTGTTGATAATTAAATATTAATAAGTTCTAATTTATAGTTAATAATTAAGGAAAAAATTGTTAATATTAAATAATAACTTTCTAAGAATTGTATAATCTTTCTTTTATTACTTCTAAATCTCTAAAAAAATCCCCATCTTTTTTCAACTTTTCCTCAATTTTTTCACAAGCATAACCTACTGTTGTATGGTCTTTATTTCCAATTTTAACACCAATCGATGGCAATGATAAATTAATTTCTTCTCGCATTAAATACATTATTACTTGACGTGGCAAAACTAATTCTTTTTTTCGTGATTTAGATAAAACGTCTTTTTTTGAAACGTTATAAAAACTACAAACATTATCAATAATTTTTTCTGGAGAAATTCTATTTTTTGGTTGGTTAATAATATCTTTTAATTCTTTTTTTACCACTTCAACGCTTTGTTCTCTTTGAAAAAGAACAATTGCTTTAATTAAAGCTCCTTCTAATTCTCGAATATTGTTCTTAATATTAACAGCAATAAACTCAAGAATTTCTTTGGGTAAAATAACTCCTTTTTCTTCTACTTTTTCTTCAAGAATTGCTAGTCTTTCTTCGGTCTCTGGTAATGAAATATCAGCAACCATTCCTCCTTCGAATCTTGATTTTAATCTTTCTTCGAGTTTTTCAATTGCTCGCGGTGGTCGATCAGAAGATAAAATAATTTGCTTATTATGATCAATAAGTTCATTAAAAATTCGGAAAAAAGTTTCTTGAGTTCTTTCTTTGCCAGCAATAAATTCAATATCATCAATAATTAAAACATCAAAACTTTGATATTTTTCAAGAAAATCTTCAATATTTTGAGAACGGATAGCTGTAATAATTTGACTAGTGAAGTTTGGACAAGGAATATATTTAACTTTCCTTTTTTTTCTAGTATTAACTATTTCATTACCAATAGCTTCAAGAAGATGAGTTTTTCCCAAACCGACACTACTGTAAATAAATAACGGATTATAAGATAGATCTTTAATATTATCTTTTGAAGTCCATGTTTTAATTACTGAAATAGCGCAAGCGGCGGCTAATTGATTAAAAGAACCAACAACAAAGTTTTTTAAAGTATATTTTGGATTAAGACCAGAAAGACGATTTTGAGAAAATTCTATTTTTTGTTGAGAAAGATCAAGTGGTAATTTAGAATTATTTAAAGAATTAGAAAATAATTTGGAATTATTTTTTTCCTTACTTGAAATAATATAATTTATTTTTTTAATTTCTGGAGAAAATTGCCTTAAAGAATCAAGAAGTTCAGATTCAAATTTATTTTTTAACCATTCTTTTACAAAAATATTAGGGACAGATAAAGTAATTTCATCGCCTTCCTTTTTTTTAATATCAACATTAGAAAACCAAGTGACAAAGTTAGGTTTAGAAACCTTTTGTTCAAGCAAGATAAGTGTTGATTGCCACAAGGTTGATAGGTCCATAAAGTATTTAAATTTACAACTAATATATAGCGAATAAATTAATTTAACGTAAATTTATTTTATTATATTATCCCCAAAAATTAAGTCAAGGAAAAAGTTGGGGGAAAACTGGGGAAAACTTTGAAATTTATTTTAAGACTATAGATTAAAATAGTATTTTTGACTTTTTTAATAAAAAAAACTATACTTAAATAGCTTTACTTTTAAGTTTTAAATTTATGTCTATTACTTATCATTGTAAAAATAAAAGAAGAAAAAAAGTGCACGGTTTTAGGAAAAGAAACAATAGTAAAGGCGGTAAAAATGTTTTAAAAAGGCGAAGAAATAAAGGAAGAGAACGATTAACCGTATAGGAGGATTTTTCTTTATAATTTATACGAATTCACTCGCTAATACTTAAAAAACTAGCGCATATTCGTAATATTTGATGTTGCCTTCTCAAAATCGTCTTTCAAAAAAAGAAGTTGAAAAGATTTTTAAAAAAAACAAAACTTTTCAAGGTAATTTTCTTCTTTTAAAAACAAAAAAAAACTCTTTACTTGTTTCCCGCTTTTCAGTTATAATTCCTCTTAAGGTTTCAAAAAAATCAACCCAAAGAAATAAATTAAAAAGGCAAATTAGAGAAATCTTAAGAGAAAATTTAACAAATATAAAACCAGGCTTTGATTGTGTTTTTATAGCAACGCCAAAAATCATTGGAAAGAAATATAAAGAAATAAAAGAAGAAACAGAAAAATTATTAAAAAAAGCAGAAATGATAAATAAATAATTAACCTAATAAAAATTCCAATTTCCAACGTTCAATTACCAATATCCAATCAATAACCAATTACTAAATTTTTAAAAACAATATTGTTTGGAAATTAGAATTTAGGATTTCATTGAAAATTGAAAATTGATCATTGGAATTTTTCAAACTTTTGACTTTTGAGATTCTCTATGAATATTTTTACTTTTTTATTTCAAGAAGTTTTATATCGACCAGTTTTAAACTTACTGGTGTTTTTTTATAATTTACCCTTTGTGGATTTAGGAATAGCTATTATTTTTTTAACAATTTTAATTCGATTAATTTTATGGCCTTTAAATTCAAAAGCTATAAAAAATCAAAGAGATACTCAAATTAAAACCCAAGAGTTTCAAGATAAAATGAAAGAAATTCAAGAAAAATATAAAAACAATCCTAATCGTCAAAATGAGGAATTAACGAAGTTTTGGCAGGAAAGAAAATTTAATCCCTTTGCTTCGCTTTTACCAATGATTATTCAAATTGTTGTTTTAATCGCTCTCTATCAAGCATTAAGGAATATTTTACAACCAGAAGGATTGAACTTGCTTTATAGTTTTGTATCAAAGCCAGATATTATTAATCCAACATTTTTAAAATTCCTAGATCTTTCAAAAACAAATGGAGTTTTAGCAGTTTTAGCTGGAGTTGCTCAATATTTTTCCTCAAAAATAAATTTTGATCTCCAAGAAAAAGACTTAAAAAAGAAGAAAAAAAATCAGTTGCAACATCAAAAATATGAGAAAAATAGAAAGAAATTAGACCCAACTGAAGAAATGCAAAAAAGAATGCAGAAAATGATGCAAGGGCAGATGCTTTATTTTATGCCAATATTAACAATTTTTATTTGTTTTGCCCTACCAGCTGCTTTGTCTCTTTATTGGTGCTTATCAAGTATTATTGGTATTGTTCAACAAAAAATGATTTCTCGAAAAACTTAATAATTTCCCTGGCAGAAAATATCAAGAGATTTACACTCTCCTTCCTTTAAATTTCCAATTGCTATTTCATCCTCACAAGCCAGAACTCCTTTTTCTACTGCCTCACAGTGTTCTATCCCTTCTTTTATTTCTTTTAAATTATTAACTTTTTCCTGCATAGCATCTCTCGCTTTTTGAGCTTCTGATTTTACTTTATTCCATTCGTCTCGAGGGCAAGGATAACCAGGACAAGAGCAACTTCCTGATTTACATCCATGAGATGCAGGATATTGACAAGTAGAAGTGCAAGGTTTTGTCCCACAGTCACAACGATCAATAAGATCAATTATGTCATTAATTGCCTTTATTGCTGCTTCCATCGTTTCAATAGCAAAAATTAATTGATCTTTTTTCTCTTCTAAACTATCTGTTAATTGGATTAAGCGATTTTGCTGTTTTCCCAGATCTCCAATTAATTGAGTATTCTGCCCTTTTAGTAATTGATTTAGCTGATCTTTTATATCTAACGGTTCTTTCGCTTGACTTAGTAATCTATTTTTTTGATCTTCTAATTGTTTTTCTAATTTATTTTTTTGGTCATTTAAAATATCTTGAATTAATTGATCTTTTTGGTTTTCAATTGAATTCAAAATTACGTGATATTGTTGTTCTTCTAATAAAGGACCTACGCTTAATTCCTTCTCAAGTTGCTTTTTTACTTCTTCTGTTATTTGATTTCTTTTTTCTTCTATTTGCTTTTTTATCTCCTGAATTAACCCATCTTTTTGTTTGTTTATTTCTCCAATTGTTTGATTTGCTTGATCCTGGACTTCCTTAATTAACTGACTTGCCTGTTGTTCAATTTCTCTTATTAGCCTATCTCTTTCTTCTAATTCTTCTAATTCTTCTAATTCTTCTAGTATTCTTCTGATTAACTCATTTTTTTGTTTTTTTATTTCTCCAATTGTTTGATTTGCTTGATCCTGGACTTCTTTAATTAACTCTTCTTTTTGTCTTTTTAAAACTTCATTAAATAATTCTTCCTTCTGAGGTTCAAGTGTTTCTCCAAATAAATATTCTTTTTTTTGCGTTATTGAGCTTTGGATTAATTCTTCTTTTTCCATTTGTTGTGTTTTTGGCGAGCCGTAGGCGATAAAATAACAATCTTGGAAATTACTTGGGTTAAGATAAAAATATTCTCCAAAAGTGCAATCTTCAGCACAATAATTTTTGCATCCATCTTCACAATTTTCATCTCTCCCACAGTTGCTAATACATTCACTTAGACAAGAAGGGTCTTTAATTTCCATTCCGCATATATATTTTAATCGCCAATATATTATTTCTTGACATTGATCTACGAAATAAGTTTCTTTTTGAGCAAAATAATAGTCAGCATCTTCTTGAAGTTTTTGAATTCCATCTCGACTTGCTTTAAGTCCTGGAATAATTACTTCTTTTATTTCATCTATTTTATCTTGGATATCAGGCATTGGACAAACATCTCTATAAGTTCCCCCAGAACAAACACAATCTCCACAACCACATGAATGAGTATTGCAATAACTACAACTACATTTATTAGGAAAATCAGCTAAATTAGATATAGGTTGAATAGCATTATTTTCTACTTCGCGGGTATTGGTAAGTAAATCATAAACTGTTTTTCCCCCACCAGTAATTGGCTCTGGCACAATTTTTACTGGTGGCATAACTTCTGGCACTTCTTGTTCTGGCGGAGGAGTAGGGGGAGAAGAAGGAAGAAAAGAAAGATTTGGAAGTTTAATCATTGCTAAATCTGGATTAATAGTGGCTAAAACAACATAAACCAATAAAAGCAACAAGAAACCAAGCAAAGCTTTTTTAATTTGATCTGTAGCGTCTCTTATTTTTTGGGGATCGCCCAATGCCCTCATTCGTTTCACTCCTCCCCAAATAATCATAAAAATAGTTGCAAAAGCTCCCAATCCACATGCAAGGTTAAAAATATAGGTAATATATTTTGGTAAAGTTGTTGGTTCCTCTCCAAAACTTTCTGGATAATTTAATTCCAGGTTTTGAGCAAAAATTGGTAAAGCAAAAAAAAGAAAAAGAAAAAAAACCAAAAGAAATTTTTTTATTGAAAAGTTTTTTTCTTTCATAATTTAAAAATTAATTACAGCCACAGCCATAAGCACCTCCAATACTAACATGAAGGTGATTGCCTTCATCTAAAATATGGGCATTTGGATTGCATGATTTAGCTGCATTTATTAATGCAGTTCTGTTTTCTTCATCGCCAAAATCAACCGCATAAGATTTACCACAACACTTTGAACCGCCATAATGGCAACTATGACACTTGTGTTGACAATCGTCTTCAACTTTGCAAACGCACCAGTCACAATTTCCTCTGTAAATATTATTATCACTTATTGAAGAAATCCTACCCACTCCTGCCGGCAATTTTCCTTTCATACAATTAAGGAAATTTTTTAACTGAGGAGAGGCATCATTCCACTGTTCTTGAACTAAAAGATCTCCATTGAACTTCCAACCCCCCGGTCCTATGATAGTTGTTGGAGTTGTTGGAGTTGTTGGAGTTGTAGGAGTTGTAGGAGTTGTAGGAGTTGTAGGAGTTGTAGGAGTTGTAGGAGTTGTTGGGGTAGGCAGGGTAAGCACAGGAAGTCGCAAAGTAATAAGATCCGGATTTATAATGCTTAAAATTAAATAAATGCAAGCTAATAAAATAAGACCCAAAAAAGCCTTTTGAATTCGATCCTTGGCTTCTTTTAGAGCTCCCGGATCTCCTTTTGAAGTCATATATTGAATTCCTCCAATAATTACAACTAAAAGAGCCAAGATCCCAGCGACAGTGCAAGCAAAATTAAAGAGCCAAACAATATATTCTATAATATTTGATGGGGCTTTTTCCCAAGGATAATTTAATTCCCAATTTATTGGTGATTGATTTTGAGATTGGTTTTGAGCAAAAATAAAATTTCCAACAACAAAAAAAGACCCAAAAATTAAAAGAGTAACAATCATTTTGGCATATTTATTTATAAAACTTTTTTGCATATTTATTTTGACATACTTTTCTGATCTATTTTACTCTTAACATCATTATTACTGAAAAAGTCCAAAAAGGAAGAATACCAATAATAAAAGGAAAAATTTCTCCCAAAAAGCAAGCTCCTAACCTCAAAAGGATACGGCGAACCGGAGATTTTTCACCAGCTTTTTTAGCTTTTACTTCTATTTTTTCTTTTTGAGCTGCTGCTTTTTTTTGAATAGCTTCTTTTTGTTGCTTTTTACTTTCGCCAATTTCTTTTCCCTTAAAATACATCCATAAGCCAAGGATAAGAAGAGTAATATTATCAATTAGCCAAGAAAGAGGTTGTAAAAGCTCTCCAATTCCCCCCACAAAATCAAGAGTACCACCTATAAATTCTAAAATAACATCAAGTCCATCAACTAAGATGGCAAAAATTAAAAAAATAATAAAGTCAGGATCAGTCGGACTAACTGTTTTTATTGGAGGAGCATTTTTTGGAGATGATGACTCTTCTGCCATATTTATTTTCAAAAATTTATTCCTCTTCTTCTAATTCTTCTTTTGCCTTTCTAATTGCTAATAATTGTTCTGGATCAGTAGTAATAATTTGATCTTCGCCATAAGAAGCAATTATCTTAATTGCTACATGTTTTGAGCCGGCAAAAAAAAGTCCTTCTCCAACTTCTGCCTGTAAAAGGAAATTTTTTTCTTCTTGAGTTAAATGAAAAGTATCTACTACTATGTCAATAGTAGCTGGAGATTGTTTTAAGAGAAGCTGGAGCGAAGAATTAGCAATAATTGGCTGGCCATATTGAGATCGCATAAAATCAGCAACATCCTGAGTAATAGTAGAAAGACCTAAATAATATTTTCTAGCTCTCTTTGCAATACTATAAAGAAAAGAAGCACCATCTTCATATTGCATCATCCACCAGGCCTCATCAATAACTAAAATTCTTTTTTTAAGACTTGAACGAATAGTGTTCCAAATATAATGGAGAATCAAGAAGATAGCAATTGGTCTTAATTCGTCTTCAAGGTCACGGATTGAAAAAACAACCAATCTATTATCAAGATTAATATTAGTATGGTTGTTCAAAAGACCAGAAAAAGCACCCTTAGTATATTTTTCCAAACGTGTTGCTAAGCTTTCTCCTCCTTCCATTCCTTGAAAAATTTTTTGAAGATCTTCAAGCAAAGGAGGAGTTTTGCCAAAAAAATCAGAATCAGGAGTAATATCTCGAGATTGATAAACAAGATTTAAAGCACTATCAGTAATAGCATCTTCTTCTGGAGTTAACCCTCCTAACATTAAGCGTAGAAGCCCAACTAAATTAACAATATTAGAGCGAAAAAGACCTTCTTTTGATTCACCCTCAATTGGGGGAGGAAGGTCAAGAGGATTAATATGATGAGGCGAGGTTAAAGAAATATTAAAATAAGCGCCTCCAACAGTTTGAGTGAGATATTTGTATTCATTTTCAGGATCAATAATAATGACATCAACACCTTGCGTTAAAGAACGAAGAATTTCTAGCTTCTGGAAATAGCTTTTACCGCTGCCGCTTTTTGCAAAAATTACAATATTTCCATTCTCAAGAGAAAACCTATCAAATAAGATTAAAGAGTTATTATGACGATTAATGCCATAGAGGATTCCTTTATCAGAAGTTAATTCAAAAGAAACAAAAGGAAAACTTACTGAAAGAGGTGAAGTATTCATTGAGGTAGAAATAGATAATTGATCAAGAAGAAGAGGAGCGGCAGAATAAAAACCTTCTTTTTGACGGAAAAGAGCGGGTTTAATATAAATAAGTTGAGATTCGAGAATTTGTCGAATTTCTTTTTCAATCTTTTCTAAGTCTTGTTCCTGATCAGCATAAATAGTAAAATAAATACCAAATTTAAACATCTTTTCTTGAGCAAGAATAAGATTATCACGAAGATCTTCGATGTTTCTGTAAGCGCTCTCTAATTGAGGATCACGAACTAATCCTTTTTCTTCTCTTTCAGAAATTTCAGCTTCAACTTCGGTAATTCTTTTTTGGAGTTGTTTTAAAACCTTAGAAGTTTCAACAGGGTAAATGAACATTGAAATATCAAAAGGTCGATCAAAGTTGATAATAGGAGAAAGCCAATTAGCGGTAATGGAACTTGGCCAATTAATAACAAAATAAGTACGAGCAAGTTTGTCGCCAATTTTAAGATAATTTTGTTTTATCTCGAAACTTGGAGGAGCAATGATATCTATTAAATTAATAAACCTTTCTTTTCTCTCTAACTCCCAAGAAGTTTCTGTTCTTTGAGTTTCTTCTATTTCTTTTTTAAATGGATTTTTAAAAGCCATAAAATTAATTAAAAATGCAAATATCAAAAATTAAAATTACAAAAAGAACTTTATCTCTTTTTCCATCTCATTTTGTTGCTATAAGGCTCAATTTTTGATTTTTAAGTTTTATACTTCTGGAAATACTGGAACTGTACCTTTTTCTAATTCTGCTGGATTATAAAAACTCCACAAAAGCTCAACAATTTCTTCATTCCCTAATTGAACTGATTGAACTCCTGTTCGACTTAAACCAGCCATAACATAATTAATTCTTTGATCAATCTGCATTTTGTTACGAAGAAAATCTTCTTCTGATAATTCTCTTTTACCAAAAGTAGAAGGATAAAATGGAACTATTACATAAAAATTTTTTGACATCAAATTCACCATTTCTGAAAGACTTTTAATAAACTCTCGATATTCTTCTGCTTGAATACGTAAAAGTTCTGATTCTTGTTTTTTTTCTGCTTCTTCTAAGCTTTTTAAGTAGCCAGAAATATTTAATTTTCGAGATTGAACTAAGATTTGAATATTAAAATCAAGAGAATTAAAAAAACTCTGATATTGAGAGATAATAGCTTCCTGTTCCTCTTGAGACATTAAAGAAAAATTAATAGAAGAAGCCATTAAAATTGCTCTCCATTCCCCTGTTTTTAAGATAACTATTCCATCTCTAATCTCTTGAATTGGTATTAACCCTTGAGTAGTCGCCATAGTTCATTTTTTAGAAATTAGCTTTTAGCTTATTTAGTAAAAACATTTTAACATTTTAGCAAATTATAATTTCTTAAGAAGCTAAAAAGTTAACTTATTGCTTTTTACCAGTTTCTAATTGCCAAGCAATTTGTTTTAATTTACTTTCTCGAAATTCTTGTTTTTCAATTTTTTGTTTTTCCTCAATAATTTTTTTTGTTTCTTTTAAAGTCAACCCTTCTTCTCCTCGTTTTTGCCAAAGAGCAATTTTTGGTTGAATAAAAAATTTAAACGCAAGAAAAATTATCTTTGGCACTTTTTCGCCATTGATTTTTCCAAGAGCAAGGTATAACGCCGGTCCTTCTAGCAACACCAATATTCCAAAAAAATATAAAAGATTTTGAGTGGTAAGTAATAATATTAATGAAATAGCAGCTGGAATACCAACAATCATAAACTGAGAGAGAGACAAAGGTCCCATTATCTTACTTTCTTCTTCAATAAATAATGGAATGGAATATTGCTGAGGCATAAAGTTTAGGAAGTTTAAAGCTTAAAACTAAAATACTTTTTTTATTTTTCCTTCTTCTCTTACTATTCTTGGTTTTTGCTCATTAACTTCATCTTCATCTATAGGTTCACGATATTTATCAGTCCCTTTTTTTCTTAAAAATTCCTCATGTGCTTCGATTTCTCTTTCTTGAATTTCTTTTGAAACGGTGAGTGTTTCTTTTTTTTCTAACTTTTCTAAACTTCCTTTATAACTTAAAAAAACTTCGTTATACAAACTTTGATAAAGTTTTTCAGCAATATCTTCAGAAATTTCAAGATTATTTTTTAATTCTTCTTTTAAACTTTCTAAATTTACTAATCCTAAAAACACCTCACCAGTAATTTGAGCTAAAATTTCTATCTTTTCTTTTGGAATATAAAGCTCTTCTCCAATTTGATAAACTTTATTTGAAACTTCCGGATCGCTAAGAGCTTTTTTTAAATCATTCGGAAGTAGCTCATATTTTTTTTGTAAATCTTCTTCCGATATCTCAACCATATTATTTTCATTATATAAAAAATTATAGCAAAATAAAAGATAAAGTAAAATTTGATAAAAAGAACTATAATTAAAGAAAGAGGAAATTTGACAAAATAAATTAAATATTTTATAATATAGATGGTTAGAAGATAAGGTAATCCTTGTTTCTAGCCCAGGCAAAAACCTGAAGCTCTTTAAAATAATAAAAGGAGGTAAAGAGAATGGAAAAAAAGATAGGATTGATTTCTGGAATTATTATAGGAATAGTTCTTTGGATAGTAGCAATATTCTTTTTGCTCTTAATCTCTAATGTAGCAGCAATAATTGGAGGAATAGGATTAGCGATAGTAATAGGCATTTTGGAGATTTACCTTATTTTAGCGCCAAATAATTTTATTTTCGCTCGGGTAGACGAAGGAACTGCTCGAGTAGTGGTTGGAGCCGGTGCTTTTAAAAAAGCTCTAATCCAATGGAAGGGATATACTTTTGATGAGAATTGGAATGTAGTAAAAGAAGATGAAAACCATAAAGAACCCTGGCATCCTTTAGGGGGAATTAGATTTTATGGAATACCACCATTTAGACAAATTTATTGTTATAATTTTAAATGGACCCACTTGCATCAGGATGGAATAGTTAAATCTCATGATGAATGGATTTGTCATGTGCTTTTAAAAAGGGACCTGTACGTTGTTCAAATCCCCCTCTCTACCGAAAAACAAGCCGAAGATATTAATGGGATGCCTTTAGGGATATCAATGGTTTTTCCAATAAGAGTGGTTAATGTTTATGAAGTAATTTTTTATTATAAACGTTGGCTTTTAATGATTACTGGCACTGTCGAAGCTTTAATGAGAGAATTTGTAGCAAGATACAGATATAAAGAAGATCTTTTGGATATGCGTGCGGGAACCGGAATAGAAAAGATTCAAATAAAAAACGGAATTGTAAAAGATAAAAGCATGTGGAAAAATAAGAACAAACCCGAAGCTGAAGCAAAAGCGGGAGAAGATTTAAAAGAAAAATTTTGGCAGGAATTAGCAGAAAAACTTTCAGAAAAAGCGAAAGAAGAAGGAGGAGAAGTAAGACTCGCCGAAGAAGGAAATATTAGAGCTTTTGGCGCTGAAATAATAAAGCAAGGATTTGGAGTAATTAGTATCGAGCCTTCAGAAGAATACAGACGATTAACGACTCTTACCTATGAAACTGAACAAAAAAAGAAAGCAAGGATTTTAGAAGGAGAAGCAGAAAGAGAAGCAATAAGCCAAGAGACATCGAAAGCATTAATAAAAATGTTAAGTGATCTTTCAGGAAGAACAGAAGAGGAGGCGCAAAAATGGCTTAATGAGCAAATGGAGATAAATACTGAAGTAAAAAAATTGATTCTTGAAGCAAATCTTGAATGGATAGATCAAGAAATGGCAAAAAGATCTGGTGGCAAAGGAATTACTTATATTAAGACAGCAGGCACTGGACTTACAGGATTAGAAGCACTTATCGCTCTAGCAAAAAAATTTATTAACGAAGAAAAATGAATTAAAAGGAGACTAATTTTAGTCTCCTTTTTTTTTAAACCCCGCTTTTATATATACCTGGTCCAGAGGGAGGTTCTTTCTTTCCTTTTTCTTCTTTGTATATACCTGGCCCCGAAGGAGGTTTTTTCTTTTCCTCATCCGTTTCTCTTATGTTTTTTTCTACAGATTTTATTAATGGTTGTGGTTTTTCTTCTTTTCCTTCCTCTTCTTTCTCCCAAGGATATTTCCAACCACTTGCTCTCATCCTAGTACCATATTGATCCATAGCTGTTGAAAAACCTTTACATATTTTCTTAAACTCCTCTTTTTCACCACCAGCATCTTCTTTATAAATTTTTTCTAAAGTTTTCATTATGGGATTTATAGCTTCAGGCATACTGCGAGGAATTGCTCGCCAAAATTCTTCTCCTTTTAACTCTGCAAAGGCTTTTACAACGGCTTCATCAACAAAAACATCTTTTGACATATCAGCAAGATCAGAAGTTTTTATCTTTGCAACAGCCTTTTTTATTGCTTGCTCCTCATTTAGACCTTCAAAACCAGCCTTACCAGCCATAGTTCTTGCTAGCCTTGGATCCATTCTTAAAATCTTATTGCCTTCTCCTCCATTGTAAGCAACAGTTAGAATATTAGATATTTCATTTTTGAAATTTTTATCATTAAAAAGTTCATGATCATTGGTATAGCTATATTTCTTTTTGTAAGTATTTACGAGATCCTGCATATCTCCTCTTACTGCAACTTCTTTTAGCCAAGCAGCAGCTTTAATCCCACTAACATTGCCGCTAACAATATCTTCAGCTAATGTAATACTACTATAGGGTTTAGCTTCTCCCTGAATAGTATTTATTGCGTATCCATACTCTCCATATTTTTTAAAATAATCAGCTAATTCTGAGCGATTGAGAATAGGAACTCGAGAGAGGCCATACCTATATAAAACTCCAGATAAAGATTTAAGATCAGCATCTGTAGCATTTGCTAAACGGTTTTTGAGGTAACTTCTTAAAGGTTTTTGTATTCTTTTTCTTATTGTTTTAAGTTCGTTAGCCTCGGCCTCTGTTAATATTCCTTTTCTCTCTTTTTCTTCTAATTCAGCTTTTCTCTTTTCATCTTGTTCTTTCATTTCTTTATACCCTGTATTTAATGCCGTCACGAAATCTACCCCTGGCACTCTTCTTAAGCCTGCTTTTGTTGTTTCTATTGGGTGCCTTAAAGCTTCTCCTATTTTTTGCGGAGTGACTGTTTCAATCTTTTCTCTTCCCCATCTTCGAGCTGCTCTCCCAAATTGTTCTGGTGCTAAATATTTATTATAAGTTTCCCCTGCCCACTTAGTAATTGTTCCCGCTCCAAGAGCGCTTGTTTTAATTGAAAGAAGAAAGCCAATAATTAAAAAAGCAATAGGAATTGTTTTTGGTAAAACATTATCAGCAATCGTTTTAAAAGCATTTTCAGGGCTAATAGTAATTATTTGAGTTGTTTGACCTTCGGTTGCTACTTGGAAGCTTGTAGTATTTAAAAATCCTCCACTAATATTCATAAAATAAGTTCCGAGGAAAAGAAAAAATCCTCCAACAATACCAATAATTGCCCATTGAAAAAACTGATTCCACCACCATTTAAAAGCACCTTTTGTTAGTGGTAAAACATAACAAGCAAAACAGACTGGAGAAATAATTACTAACAGCCAAATCATAATATAACGTAAAGTAAACAAGCCAGCAAACATTGCCAGTGTCAGAGCAGCAATAAGGCTGTAGATTATTTGAGCTACTCCTAAAAGCAATGGTCCAAGAAAATTATTTATTATTTCCAGTGCTTGATCGGTCCACTTAACTTTTTCCCCCGAATAACCGCATGCCTCTATTATTGTTGTTTGCCCATTTTCATCCTGATAGGTCTCTTGAGGACATTGGACACCAAAGGGGTCATCCTTTTGACAAGGTATATTAGTGCCTCGGCAAACATATTGTGTCTTAGCAACATCCCAAATACCCGTCATTCCGGTCCATAAACTTCCTATACTTGCTATTGGAACCTTCATTCCTTCCCAGCCAAGAGGAGCGTTGGGATTTCTTAAGAAATAATTCATCATAATATTAGAAAAATCAACAATAAATCCGCAAATAACAGGTGTAAAATTAACAAGAAGAGCAATAATAATAAGAGTTGGTAAAAGTTTTTTCATCCCATAACTTTCCACCCGCAAAATCGTTGCAATAGCAATTACGATCAAAATCAAAATAAAAAACATGTTGGCAAAGGGCAAAGTAATGTCAAGGCCGGCTTTAATAATTGAATTATTAGAAGGATTAGTATAAGAAAGAGTAGTAAAATTAGGACCAGTTACCCATTTTAAAAGTGCTCCCGCAACACCAATCAGAGGAGTACTAATAAGTATAAGTATGGTAAGAGGAATAGCAATAGCAATAAAGACTATACTTAAAACAATCCTAATAGCAGTTAATAAAACATAGTCCCTTATTTCTTTTAAAATACTTTCTGTATCAGCTAAAGCAAAATGCAAAGGAATTATAATTCCTAAGACAAAAATTAAAAGAAATACTGAAATTAATTTTTTATTTTTAAAAGACATAAAGAGATTCTAATTTACAAATATCATCCGAATGCTCATCCAAATAGTTTTAAACGAATAGGTACATTTGAATTAAAACCTAAATCTTATTTTGATGGTTTTTTGGATCGGTTTTTTATGATTTTATCACATTGTAAATTTTCATCCAATCTTCTACTGACAGAGTTTCAGCACGTCTTGCGGGGTCGATTCCGGCTTTAACTAAAACTTCATTTGTTTTATCTCCAAAAATTTTTTTTAAATTATTTTTTAATTGTTTACGGGACGAAGAAAAGCCAGCTTTTACAATCTTAAAAAATTCTTCCCGAAACTCATTAGTTATAAATTTTAAGTTATTAGTTATAAGTTTTATTATTGCACTATCAACTTTTGGTTTTGGCCAAAAGCAATCTTTTTTTATTATTTTAACAATTTTTGGTTTTGAATACAATTGGCAAGCGATTGAAAGCAAGCTCATCTTAGGGGGTTTGGAGCAAATTCTTTGAGCCACTTCTTTTTGAACCATTAAAACCATTAATTTTGGCGGATTTTCTGTTTCTAAAAACTTTCTAATAACTGGCGAAGTAATATAGTAAGGAAGATTTGCTACTACTTTATAATTAGTTGTAAGTTGCAAGTTTTCAGTTGTCAGCTTTAAAACATCTCCTTGAATAATTTCAATATTTTTAAAATCCTTAAATTTCTCTTTTAATATTTTAACTAATCTTTCATCTTTTTCAATAGCAATCACTTTTTTTGCTTTTTTAGTTAATTCTTCGGTTAAAATTCCAAAACCAGGGCCAATTTCTAAAATAATATCATCCGGTTGAATTTCTGCAGCCTTTGTTATTTCTTTTAATACTTCCCTGTCTTTTAAAAAATTTTGTCCCAAATATTTTTTGGGTTTGAAATTAACATTACTTAACATGAAATTTTCTTTTTTCTTCGAGATCGATTTCCATTTTTTTCTCTTCAACTTTTTCTTCCATTTTTTTTAATTCTTCGTCAGAGAATTGTCCTAATTCTTTTACTCTTTTTTCTAAATATTCTTTTTTATTTTTCTTTGGATCGTCTAAAACTTCCAAAAGAAGAGCATTTAAAATTAAACCAACTCTTGGACCAGGCTTTATTTTTAAAATTTTCATTACATCATTGCCATTAACTTTTAACATTTCAACTGAAATTGGATCTTTTGAAACTTTAGAAATAGCATATTCTAAGTGTCGAAGCTTATAAGGTTCTGCTTTTGGTCTCCCCATTCCTTTTCGGTCGCAAATTCTCAATTGAATTAATTCCTCAATATTTTCTGGCCCAACTTTTTTTAAAAGCCGCCTCACTGATGATTCGGTAACTTTATCCGGATCATAATAAAACATATGATAGCGGACTAAAGTTGATACCTTTTCAATAGTTTTCTTTGGGAATTTAAGCCGATAAAGAATTTTTTTAACAATTTCTGCTCCAAGAACATCGTGGTTGTAAAAAGTAGCATTAGGTCCTTCCCCTCTTTTTACTTCCGGCTTTGCAATATCATGGAAAAGAGCTGCAAGACGTACATTTAAATTATAATTATATTTTGCCGCATATTTTAGAGATAAAAGAGAATGCTTAAAAATTGTATAAATATGATGGCGATTTTGAGTTACTCCAACTCCTTTTTCTAATTCTGGAATAATATATTTTAAAAGATTTGTTTGGTGTAAAAGCAAAATGCCTTCAGCGGCAAAAGGAGTCTCTATAATTTTTATAAACTCATCTCTAATTCTTTCTTTGGAAATAAATTCAATTAAATAAGCATTTTCTTTAATTGCTTGGAAAGTTTTTTCCTCAATTTCCCATTCTAGTGCATCAAAAGAGCCATTTTCTTTATTGCTAGGAGATTGATTTTTAGTACTTAAAGTCGTTGCGAGCCTTACTGCTCTCATCATTCGTAAAGCATCTTCAGAAAATCTTTCTTTTGGCTCCCCCACTGCTCGAATAAATTTATTTTTTAAATCTTCCTGGCCGCCAAAAGGATCAATTAATTCAAGCAACCAATGACCAACGACCAATGACCAATGATTATTTTTTTGAGCTTTTGATTTTAAATTTGTTTGGAATTTGGTGTTTGGAATTTGAAGGTTTTTTAAGGATATTGCCATTGCATTTACGGTAAAATCACGGCGCGATAAGTCTTCTTCTATAGTTTTTGCTGGTTTTATTTTATCCGGGTGGCGTTTATCAGTATATTTTGCCTCTGAGCGGAAAGTGGTAATTTCTATTTCTTTTAGGGTTGGATTCTGAGTTCCTGTAATAACTTTAACAGTAAAAAACTTATTATCGTAAAAAGTTTTTGGGAAAAGTTTTTGAATTTCTTTAGGCTGGGCATTAGTAGTAATATCCCAATCTTTAGGAGGAACTTCTCTTAATAAATCTCTAACACAACCACCAACTAAATAAGCTTCAAACCCAGCTTTTTCTAAGGTATTAATAATAGAAATAATTTCCCTAGGGATAAACATAAAACAATTTTTAACTTAATTCCTATTTTTATTCTACTTATTTTTCTTTCTTTATGCAATAAAAATGTTTCAACTGAAACCGTTTGTCGTGAAACAATATAAAAATTTCTAATTTTCAATTTTCAATTTTCAATTTGACAAAAAATAATGGTTTTCTTAAAATGTTTCTATTGAAACCGTTTGTCATGAAACATTCTTTCCAAAAATTAGATCCTTGGTATGTAACTGGTCTTTGTGATGGCGAAGCAAGCTTTACTTATAGCAGGGGTTCTCAATCTATAAACCTTTATTTTGCTATTAAAGTTTCAAATCAAGATAGAAAGCTTCTTAAAGATCTTCAAAATTTCTTTTCAGGTGGAAAAATATATAATATAAATTCTGCGTTAAAAGAGAAAAAAAATAAACCAGTTTCTTATTATCGAATAAGTAAACTTTCTGAGCTTGAAAAAATTATTACCCACTTTGATAAATATCCTTTGCAAAGTCAAAAAGAAAAAAGTTATCAGATTTGGCGGGAAATAATCTTTTTAAAGAAAAAAAACTTTCGAAAGCCAAATTCTGAAGAATTAGAAGGTTTAGTTCAAAAACTTTCAAGAGCAAATTTAGAAAATTAATATTAAATTAATATTATTTAAGGGTAATTAAAAGAGTTTAGGAGTAATTAAGAAGAATATCTTTTGACTTTTAAAAGAATTTCCTCTATTATTTATTATATAAAAATACATTTTTTGATGGGTAAAGAGAATTTCATTCTCTTTTTCCGTCTCGTCTTATTATCTCAAGACTCGATTTTTGATTTATTTTTGTCCCCGTAGCTTAATGGATAGAGTACTAGTCTTCGGAACTAGTGATGAGGGTTCGACTCCCTCCGGGGACAAGAGAGGTTAAAGATTTAAAATATGATATGCAAAAAAGAATATTTTTAATGGGGATAATTGGTGGAATTTTTCTTTTAACTGTTTTTTTATTTTTTCCAACAAATGTCAAAGCGGGCTGTTGGGCTTATCTGGATCAAATAGGAGTTTGGTGTTGTGGGGGGAGGCCTTGTTGTTCAAATACTATTAAAGATAGTATATGGGAATATATAGCAGGAAAGCCGGGACAGTGTTTGGATAAAGACATTCCCCCTTCTGAACCGGGTAATGTGATATGGGCCTCATTAGATTGTCCATGGACCGATGTAAAAAATGGAAATGGAGGAACAGCTTATTTAATTGATCCAAGAAATTTATCATCTAATAAGTGTATAGCTGGAAACGAGACGTGTGTTTCTTTAGAGGTTTGCGATGGAAATTGGAAATCAAGAGTAGGATGTGATTGCGAACTAGCGTCAGCATCGCAATATGAAATGCACTATAAGTGCACAAATGCAGTGGCAAAACACATTGAAGAATGTCAATACGGTTGTGAAGAAAAAAAGGATTTAGGTAAGAAACGAGTGGTTGAATGCAAACCTAATCCTTGTAGTGGTGGTTGTGATCAAAATTGTCCAACAGGATGCACTATTGAGCAAGATCCTGATTGTGGTTGTAAGAATGATAATGGTTGTTGTGGAGTAGGCTGTAATTATGAAAATGATAATGATTGTCCTCAACCAACTCAACCAACTCAGCCAACTCAGCCAACTCAGCCAACTCAGCCAACTCAGCCTCAGGAGTCAACTGGTCCTATTGGCTTAGTTCCTTGCGGAAGAAGTACTGATGATACTAGAACCAATATTAAAGAAAATGCTCCTTGTACTCTCTGCCATTTTTTTGTTTTAATAAAAAGGATTATTGATTTTTTGACTACTGATATTGCTTTTCCAGCTTTAGCTTTAATGATTTTAGCGGGGGGAGCAATGTATTTGACTTCGGGCGGTGATGAAAATCGTTTAAGAAGAGCAAAAGACATTTTAAAAGCAGCAGGAATTGGTATTTTAATTGTTGTTTGCGCTTTCGTAGCAATAGATACATTAGTAACTATTTTAACCCCAGCCAACAGTCCTTTTCAGAATTGGGCTAATATTGAGTGTCCAGTCCCTTAGTTTGTCCTATGAATTTGCCCCCATAGCTCAATTGGAAGAGCAGTGGCCTCTTAAGCCATTGGTTGCGGGTTCGAGACCTGCTGGGGGCATACATTAAAATTTTCAATGGCCAATTTTAAATTTTCAAATATTTTTAGAATTTGGTCATTAGCTATTTTTATGGAACAACAACTTGACTTAAAATCATTATCAATGAATATTTTGCAGTTAGCTGAAGAAAAAGGCATTCCCCAAGAAAAAGTGATAGAGATTATCGAAACTGCTTTAGCAGCTGCTTATAAAAAAGAATACGGTAAAAAGAACCAAAGATATAAAGCCCGCTTTGACAAAGATAGTGGAAAAATTGAATTTTTCCAAGTTAAAAGAGTGGTTGGTGAAAGTATGCTTTTAAAAGAAGGAGAAGAAGAGGAAAAAGCTGTTGCCGAGGGCATTCAGCAAAATGTCGAAGGAGAAATTTCTGAAGAGCTTGAAGTAGAAAAAATACCCAAAAAAGTGAAGTTTAATCCTGACCGCCATATAATGCTTGATGAAGCACAAAAAATTAAAAAAGATGCAAAAGCTGGCGATGAAATTGAGTTCCCAGTCCCTGCAAGCCAAAATTTTGGCCGGATTGCCGCTCAAACTGCAAAGCAAGTTCTTCTTCAGCAATTAAAAGAGGCCGAAAGACAGGTAATTTTAGAAGAATTTAAGCAAAAAGAAGGAGAAATTGTCTCTGGAGTTATTCAGCGAAGAGAAGGGGATACTATTTTTGTTGATCTTGGCCGGACGGTAGGCTTGCTTTTAAAAGAAGATCAAATTCCTGGCGAATTTTATAAATTAGGTACTCGAATGAGATTTTATCTTCTAAAGGTAAAAGAAACCTCTCGAGGACCAGAAATTTATCTATCCCGTTCTCATCCTAAATTTTTATCAAAACTTTTTGAGTTGGAAGTGCCAGAAATTGTTTCTGGAAGTGTAGAAATTAAAGCAGTTGCCCGTGAAGCGGGTTCTCGCTCAAAAATCGCTGTTGCTTCAAAAGAAGAAGGAGTGGATCCAGTAGGAAGCTGTGTTGGCACAAGAGGTACAAGAGTTAATGCTGTGATGCAAGAATTGGGTAGAGAAAAAATTGATATTATTGCTTTTTCTGAAAAACCAGAAGAATTTATTGAAAATGCTTTATCGCCAGCAAAAGTAATTCAGGTAAAAATTGAAGGAAACAGAGCTCAGGTGGAGGTTCCCAAGGACCAACTTTCTTTAGCAATTGGCAGAGATGGTCAAAATGTGAGGTTAGCTTCTGAACTTACCGGCTGGAAAATAGATGTAGTGGAGACGAAAGAACCAAAAAAAGAAAAAAAGAATGAATAAAAAACTGAAAATCAAAGAGAATTATTTTTATAAATGTTCTTCGAGAATTTTTTTTATATTTACTCCTCCATTTCTTTTGGAAGAGTTTAATTCCTTTAACAACTCTTCTTCGTAAGTTGGTTTTTGAACTTTATAAAAAATCCCAATTGGAATTTTAGCATTTTCGCCATTCTTATAATCCCACTCTTGAATTTTTTTTAAGGCTCTTTCTTTGGAAGTAAGGTTTTCTTCTTCAAGTTCATAAACCTTTTCTTGATAAAATTGATAGGTATTAAATAAAGAGATGCAGGGTTGAAGAACTTCAATAAAAGAAAACCCTTTATGCTCTACGCCCTTTATAATTAACTCTTTAAGATGTTCAATTTTTGGACTATAGGCCCTAGCAATAAAGGTAGCTCCAGAAGCGAGCATTAATTCTAAAGGGTTAAATGGTTCTTCGATACTACCTTCTGGAGTTGATTTTCCTTTAAAGCCTTTAGGACTTGTAGCAGTAAATTGGCCGGTTGTTAAAGCAAAAACTCTATTATCGTGAATGAGAACTGTAATATCGATATTTCTTTTGGCGGCGTGAATAAGATGGTCAAGGCCTTCATCATAAGAATCACCATCTCCTGAAAAAGTAATAACTTTTAATGCAGGATTTCCTAATTTTATTCCCTCGGCTGTAGCCACTGCTCGGCCATGGAGTGAATAAAAACTGTTTAAATTTAGGTAATCAAAAATTTTAGCATGGCAACCGATGCCAGTAGTAAAAACAATATTTTCTTTTGGTACCCCTTTTGCAATAAGATCATTAACTGCATTTTTAAAGGCCTGGAGAATGTTAAAATTTCCGCATCCAGGACACCAAGTATTTTGAGCGTAAGTATCAAAATTTTCCATAAACTTAACTAAACAACTCACAACCTATAATCGAACTTTTTAAATAGTCAAAGTTATAAGCTGTTAGGTTAATTTTTCTATTATTTCTTCTGCTGTAAATGGTCTGCCATTATATTTTAAAATTCTTCCTTGCCCCGTAATTCCATAAGTATTAAAAAGTTTTTCCATCTGGCCCAAAACATTTGTTTCGACAAAAATTAATTTTTCAACACCCTCTAAAGATTTTTTAATTTCTTTTTCTGGAAACGGTTCAAGGAAAATTGGTTGAATCATCTTTATTCCTAATTTTTCTACTGCTTCTTTTGCCGGTCCCTTTGTAGAACCCCAGGCAACAATTGCTTCTTTCGATTCTTTATTCCCATAAATCTTAACTGCTCCTTCAGTTTTTTCTACTTCTTTTTCCATTTCTTTAAACTTTCTTAATCTTTTTTCTTGCATTTTTTCTATTGCATTTTCATCTTCTTCAATTGTAATTCCTACTTCGTCATGCTCATAACTTGTTGTTTTTACCACAATATCTTTTTTGCCGGGAAAAGCAAGAGGAGAGATGCCATTTTCAGTAATTTTATATCTTTTATAATCTTCTTTGCCATCCCATAAAAGTGGCTCTTCAATTTCCACTTTTGATTCTATTTCGGGGTGAAAAATAAAGGTACTTTCACACAAATCTTTATCAAGCAATAAAATAACTGGTGTTTGATATTTCCAAGCTAAATTTAAAGCCTTTCCAGAAAGATAAAAAGCTTCATCAGCATCGCCAGGAGCAATAACAAATCTTACAAAATCACCATGTCCAGCATTTAAAGCAAAAAGCAAATCGCTTTGAGCTGAATAAGTAGGAACGCCAGTCGCCGGAGCCATTCTTTGGCCCTCAATAATCACAATCGGGGTTTCGCTTTGAGCAGCTAAACTTAATCCTTCTGCCATTAAAGCAAAACCTCCACCTGATGTTCCTACCATCGTTCTTGCACCGGCATAAGCTGCTCCAATAGCAATATTTATTACGGCAATTTCATTTTCTAATTGTGAAACTTTAAGATTAAATTCTTTTTGGTGTTCGGCAAAGTAATGTAAAATAGGGCTTGTTGGGGTCATTGGGTAAGCAAAATAAATTTCCAGTCCTGCTTTTACTGCCCCAAGAGCAATCGCTTCATTTCCGGTTAAAAGAGGCAATGATTCTTTATGAACTTTTTCTATTTTTATTAGGTTTTGAGCTTCTTCATAAGCATGTTTTGCAATTTTGAGGTTTATTTCTGATTTTTCTTGAAATTCTTTTCTTAAAATATTTTCTACTATTTCCCAATCAATGCCGACAATTTTTGCAAAACTTGCAATTAAAGCTGTGTTTTCCATTATTAACGAACCGCCTTCTTCTTTTGAAATTTTTCGAGCAGGAATACCAATTCCTTTTTCAAGAGAAATTTCATCACTGTTATAAATTATTACTCCATTTTCTGCTAAATTTTTTTGATGCTTTTCAATAGTATTTTTATCTAAAGCCAAAAGGAAATCTATTTTTTCTCGATAGGAAAAAACTTCCTCATCTGAAGCTCTAATTTGAGAAAAATTATGGCCACCTTTTATTAAAGATTGATAATCTTCATGAATAAAAACACGATAGCCAAAGTTATTAAAAAGCTTCGCAATTAAAAGACCAGCTTTTCTTGATCCCTGGCCCGCCGCACCACCAATTAAAATAGAATAGTCAAACATAATAAGAATTCAAAAATTAAAAAGCAAAATTCAAAAAGGTTAATAAAATTACTTCTTTTTGTTTTTTGATATTTTTTGATATTTGCTTTTTCGATATTTTATTATATTATAATTATCAAGAATGATAAAGCAAGTAACTAAATATTAAGTCGATAGTTACTTATACTTACCTATATTAATTAACTATTTTAAAATATAAAATATGTTAGTTCTCACTCAAAAAGAAATTCAAAAAATTTTACCATTAAAAGATATTAAAAAAGTGGTAAATGTAGTAGAAAAGGCCTTTTTTGATTATGGTCAAAATAAAGTTCAAATGCCACCCAAACTTTATCTCTATTTTAAAAAATTTAATGGGGATTTAAGAATAATGCCTTCTTTTTCAGAAACTCTTAATTTAGCTGGAACAAAAATTGTTAATGTTCATCCTGATAACCCTAAAAGAAAATTAAAATCAGTAATGGCAGTTATTGTTTTGAATGATCCCAAAACAGGGATACCTCTTGCTTTATTAGATGGAACTTATATTACTGCTTTAAGAACTGGTTCAGCTTCAGCTATCGCTACAAAGTATTTAGCAAAAAAGAATGCAGAAACCTTAGGAGCAATTGGGGTTGGATTTCAAGCTATTACCCAAATCGCAGCTATTTTACAAGTAAAGAAGATAAAAAAGATCTTAGTTTATGATATTAACGAAAAAGCAATTGAAAATTTAAAAAAAGTTTTAGTAAAGGAAAAGATCAAAATTCAAAAAGCAAGCTTAGAAGAAGTAGCAAGGCAGGAAATTTTAGTTACTACTACGCCGGTAAGAAAACCAATTATTAAAAAAGAATGGATTTTACCAGGGACTCATATCAATGCTATTGGGGCAGATGCAAAAGGAAAGGAAGAATTAGATCCTCAAATTTTAAAAGAAGCTAAAATTGTGATTGATTCATGGGAACAAACTAGTCATTCCGGCGAAATTAATGTTCCCTTAGAAAAAGGAGTAATTAAAAAAGAAGATATTTATGGTAATCTAGGTGAAGTTGTAACTGGTAAAAGGCAAGGGAGGATAAATGATCAAGAAATTACTATTTTTGATTCGACCGGTTTAGCAATCCAAGATTTATATACAGCAAATTTAGTATATAAATTAGCAAAAAAGAAAAAAATCGGTAAAATAATCGATGTTATTTAAATAGTAAATTTATGAAACTAATAAAAAAAGGGGAATTATACTATCCCTCAAAAGATCTTCAGCAAAGGGCTTGGGTAAAAAATAAATCAATTTACAAAGAAGCGGAAAAAGACCCAATTTTGTTTTGGGAAAAAGCAGCAAAAGAACTTTTTTGGACAAAAAAATGGAAGAAAACTTTTGCAAACAAAGGAAAAGGGGATTTTCAATGGTTTGTTGGCGGAAAAACTAATATAACCTCAAATATTTTTGAAAGAAATCCTGAATATTTCGCTGAAATTAGAAACAAGGTTGCTTTAATTTTTGAACCAGAGCCAGCAGAAGAAAAACCAACATATTTAACTTATTACGAGCTTTATCGAAAAGTTAACCAATTTGCTAATGCCCTAAAAAAATTAGGAGTGAAAAAAGGGGATAGAGTTGGAATCTATCTTCCAATGATTCCAGAGGTTATTATTTCAATGCTAGCATGCGCCAGAATTGGGGCAATTCATATTGTTGTATTTTCTGCTTTTTCTTCAGAAGCGCTTAAAAAAAGATTAGAGATAAGCGGAGCAAAAATTTTAATTACGGCTGATAGTTATTGGCGTCGAGGAAAGATTATTGAATTAAAAAGAAGCGCTGAGGAAGGAATAAAAGGAACAAAAGTTCAAAAAATGATTGTAGTTAAGAGAATGGGAAATAAAATCAATTGGCATAAAAATCAAGATTTGTGGTTTGACGAACTTATCCAAAATGAATCTGATTTTTGTATTCCAAAAGAAATGGAGAGTGAAGACCCACTTTTTATTTTGCCAGAGAGCGGAACCGGAGGCGAATTTTTACCAATTTTGCATACAACTGGTGGCTACATGGTTCAAGCTTATTTAAGCGCAAAATGGATTTTTGACTTGCATCTAGATGATTTAATTTGGTCTACAGCTGATATTGGCTGGGTTACTGGCCACACTTATTCTTGTTACGGGCCTTTATTAAATGGTGGAACCGTTATTTTATTTGAAGGGGCGATTGATTGGCCAACTTCTGATCGATGGTGCCAAATTATTGAAAAATATGGAGTAACAATTTTTTACACTGCACCAACAGCAATTCGGATGTTCGCTAAAGAGATAGGCAAAAAGGCAGAAAAGTATCAATTTAAAACTTTAAGGATTTTAGGTTCAGTCGGCGAGCCAATTGACGAAAAAGCTTGGAATTGGTTTTTTAAAAAAGTGGGGAAAGAGCGTTGTCCTTTGCTTGATACTTATTGGCAGACAGAGACCGGTGGAATTGTTATTAGTTCTTTGCCAGGCATAGGGCCTTTCAAGCCAACCTTTACTGGCTTACCTTTCCCTGGAATAAAAGTTGATATTTTAAATGAGGAAGGAAAGAGGTGTAAGGAAAGCGAAGAAGGAAACTTGGTGATTTTATCTCCATTTTCTCCAGGGCTTTTAAGAGGAGTGTATCAATCGCGAAAAAAGTATTTTGAAAATTATTGGTTAAAATACGGTGATAAATATTTTACTTCTGACTTAGCTTATAAAGATGAAAATGGTTTAATTCGAATTGTTGGCAGGGCTGATGATGTAATAAAAGTAGCAGGCCATCGAATTTCTACTGCCGAGCTTGAAAATATTATTAGTAAAATTCCAGAAATAAACGAAGTAGCGGTAATTGGAGTACCTGATAAAATCAAAGGAGAAGTACCGGTAGTTTTTGCAGTTTTAAGGTCAAAAGAAATAAAAAACGATCTTTCGCAGAAAATTATTCAAAAGGTCGAAGAAGATTTTGGGAAAATTGCTAGGCCTGGAAAAATTTATTTTATTGAAGAATTACCAAAGACCCGCTCAGGAAAGATAATGCGCCGATTAATTAAGAATATTCTTACTGACAAATTCCTTGGAGATATTTCAAGCTTAGCAAACCCAGAAAGCGTAAAAAATCTAACTAAAAAACTTAATAAATAAAAATATGTCAATTACTGTTTTTATTGAAATACCAAAAGGTTCTTCTCAAAAATATGAGTTCGATGAAGAAGAAAAAACTATAAAATTAGATCGAACTCTTTATGGTCCAATGTATTTTCCATTTGAATATGGATTTATTAAGGGGACAAAAGGAGAAGACGGCGATCCTTTAGATTGTGTTTTATTAACTTCTTTTCCAACTTTTCCCGGCTGCTTAGTTGATGCCGAGCCAATCGGACTTTTGGAAATGGAAGACGAAGGGGGAATTGATACTAAAATTATCGCTGTGCCAAAAGCAAAAATCGATCCAAGATTTGAAGAAATCAAAGATGTTTCCGATCTTCCAGAACATACTAAAAAAGAGATAAAAGAATTTTTTGAAAATTATAAGAATTTAGAGCCAGGGAAGTGGGTAAAGCTTAAAGACTTTAAATCAAAAAGCGAGGCAGAAAAAGTGATCGAGAAATCTTTATTAAAGTAATTTTATCTAATGAGGCTGGCATTATATAACCATCACAAAGCCGAAGGTATGATGTTCCTGCGCAATTTCTACGGGATTATTTTATCTTTGTCTCGCAACGACGATATAATAGCGAATATTCGTGAATATTCTTGCAAATTCGCGAATAAACTATGAAACTCTCTTTTTTAAAAGAGAAAAGAATTTTAATTTTAGGCTTTGGTCGAGAAGGAAAAGATACTCTTTTGTTTTTGAGAAAAATTTTTCCTGAAAAACAAATAGGAATAGCTGATAAGTTAGAAATTAAAAATTTAAAATTAGAAATTAAAGATTATAAAAAGATTAAATGGTATTTTGGCAAAGATTACTTAAAAGCAATTGATGACTATGATATTATAATTAAATCTCCTGGAATACCAATTCACCTGCCAGAAATTGAAAAAGCAAAAAAAGAAAAAAAACTAACTTCTCAAACTGAAATTTTTTTTGAAAATTGTCCAGGAATGATTATCGGAATTACCGGCACAAAAGGAAAAAGTACAACAACCTCCTTAATTTATAAAGTTTTAAAAAATGGTGGAATTAAAGCGCATTTAGTTGGCAATATTGGAAAGCCAGTTTTATCTTCGCTTCTAAAAGCTTCTCAAAAAGATGTTTTTGTGTATGAACTTTCTTGTCACCAGCTTTGGAATTTAAAACACTCTCCTCATATTGCTGTTTTTCTAAATCTTTACCCTGAGCACCTAGATTATTATAAGAGTTTTCAAGAATATGCTAGAGCTAAAGCTAATATTTGCCTTTGGCAAACAAAAGATGATTTTTTGATTTATAATGCCAAAGATGAAAACGTAAAAAAATTTGCCAAAAAATCAAAAGCCAAGAAAGTTGCTCTTAAAAATTATTCTAATACCATAAAAAATGTTGGAATAAAAAAAATTCCTTTAATTGGAGAGCATAACCTTTTAAATATTTCTGCCGCAATTGAGGTCGGAAAAATTTTTAAAATTCAAAATAAAAAAATAAAAGAAGCAGTTGAAAATTTTAAACCTCTTCATCATCGCCTAGAGTTAGTTGGAACTTTTAAGGACATCACTTTTTATAATGATTCCCTAGCTACTATTCCTGAAACAACGATTGCCGCTATTGATGCTTTTGGTAATAAAGCAGAAACAATTATCCTTGGAGGATATGATCGAAATTTAAGCTTTAAAAAATTGGCTGAAAAAGTATTAAATTCAGGAATTAAAACCGTAATTTTATTTCCTACAACGGGAGAAAAAATTTGGAAAGATATTGAAAAACTTAGCAAAGTCCAAAAATTATCTAATTTACCACAACATTTTTTTGTTGATAATATGAAAGATGCTGTAAAATTAGCTTTTGAGAATACCCACAAAGGGAAGGTTTGTCTTTTGTCTTGCGCCTCGAGCAGTTTTAGCTTATTCCGCGACTATAAAGAAAAAGGAAACTTATTTAAAAAATGGGTAAGATGTTATGGAAATCTTAAATAGAATTCTCAATTTTAAATTTTCAATAAATTTTCATTATGTTTGAATTTGTTACTAACTCGGCAAAAGAAACAGAAAAATTAGGTGAAAAATTTGCGGAAAAAATTATTTATGGATATCCCAAGTTAAATCAAAAAAATTCTGCAATTACTCTTTCTTTAGAAGGAGAACTTGGAGGGGGCAAAACAACTTTTTTAAAGGGTTTTGCTAAGAAATTAGGAGTAAAAGAAAAAATAAAAAGCCCAACATTTATTATTATGAGAAAGTATCAATTAACAACCGACAACAAACAACAAATAACAAAAGATCGTAAGTTGAAAAGTCGGTTTTACCATTTTGATTGCTATCGAATAGAAAATCCAGAAGAACTGTTAGGTCTTGGATTTCAAGAAATTATTCAGAATCCTCAAAATATTGTAGCAATTGAGTGGGGTAATAAAATAAAAAAATTATTGCCCAAAAATTATATTAAAATTAAATTTGAATTTTTAGGGAAAGAAAAAAGAGGAATTAAAATAATAAAATAATGAAATAATTAAATCAGTATTTTTTATTAATATTCAAAATGTTTTTCTTTTTAAAACTTAAAAATCCTAAAACTAACCCCATAACAAAAATTGTAATAAGATTAATATAGGACCAATAATTATTATCTTTTGGCCAACCCCAAAATGAATATTCGTCAAATATAAGAGCAAGAGAAACTCCTGAAATTATATTTAAAAAGAACGGCGTATATTTTGAAGGGTTGATTTCTTTAAATAAAAGAATTAAATAAATAATTAATAAGATAAAAAGCAAGAATCCGCCAAGCGTATAATGATGATAATGAATATTTTTTATTTCAATAAAGCCAAAAGGACTATTCTTGTTTTCAATTAAAAATACATTTATTCTTACAAAAAGAATAGTAACAATAAAAGAAATAAATATTAAAAGAAAAGAGTTTATTTTCATAAATTTATTATATCTTAATTTTAATAAAAAATCATAAAACTATGGTTGAAACTATTATTGGTTCTACTGAATGTCTTATTAATGGAATTGCGACTTTGTTAGTATCTTTTTTATCTTTTTATACTTTTTATTATATTTATAAAAACCAGTCCAACGAAAGTTATCTTTTATATTTCTGTCTTTTTTGGTTAATGGTAGCTATTACTTGGCTTTTTAATGGGATAAGGTTATTTTTTGCTTATTTCGGAAATTTTGAAATAGATAAGATGTTATTCCAAGTGGGTGAGGTTTTTTCTATTCTTTTCCAGCCTCTTCTTGGAAGTTTTGTTATTGTAGATCGAATTGTTAAAAATAAAAATTTAAAGATTTTTGTTTTTACTCTTTTTGCTTTATATTTTACCTGGGTCACAATTGCTATAATGTTGTTGCCTGTTCTTCTCAGCCCCACATCGTCTTCTTATCGGACCAACTATAAACATGGTGAATCAGAAACTTCTTGGCAGTTAACTGAGTATGGTCTTTTTGCTCTGGCGGTTGTATGGATTTTTGATCTTTTACAATCTGTTTTTAGGAAAAAAAGAGGAAGAATTCAGCCAGACTTGGTTTCAATTTTAGTAATGTTTTCAATATTTCTTTATGCGGTGATTAATTTTTTTAATGAAAGAATATTAATAACTGATTGGATAGTAATAATTTTGAGAATTTTAATGCTAACAGGCCCATTCTTAGCAATTATCGCTGCTTATTATTTAAAAAGAGAAAATGCAATTAAACAATTAACAAAAGCTTTAGAAAAAGTGAGAAAAGGTAATTTCGATGTTCAAGTAAATATTCAAACCAGAGATGAAATTGAAGAGATGGCAGAAACTTTTAATAAGATGATAAAGGATATTAAAGCTTATCAATCACGCCTTGAAGAAGTAGCTCAAGTACTTGAGATAAGAGTCAAAGCTCGAACTCATCAACTTGAAGAAGAAAAAGCAAATTTAGATTTAATGGTTAAAGAAAGGACAAAGGAACTCGAGAAAAGAATTAATGAGCTTGAAAGGTTTCATAAAGTAACAGTTGGTCGAGAATTAAAAATGAGAGAATTGAAGGAAAAAAATAAAGAGCTTGAAAAGAAAATTAAAGAGCTTGAGGAAAAATTAAAAGAAAAATAATATGAAACTTCTTATTATTGATTCAAATGCCCTTTTGCATCGTTCATTCCACGCTCTACCTCCTCTTACTAACAAAAAAGGAGAAGAAACTGGCGCTGTTTATGGATTTTTATTAACTTTATTTAAAGCAATAAACGATCTTCAGCCCGACTTTATTGTTGCAACTTTTGATTTTCCTGCTCCTACTTTTCGCCATAAAAAATTCAAAGAGTATAAAGCAAAAAGAGTTAAAGCTCCAGAAGAATTTTATCAGCAAATTCCCAAAACAAAAGAAATTTTAAAAGCATTTTCTATTCCTTTATTTGAAAAAGAAGGATTTGAAGCTGATGATTTAATTGCCACTATTGTTAAAAAATCCCAAGAAAAAAATCCTCAGTTAGAAATTTATATTTTGACTGGAGATTTAGACACTCTTCAGCTTGTTAGCGAAAAAACAAAGGTTTATACTTTAGGAAGAGGAGTTAAGGAAACAGTCATTTATGATGAGAAAAAAATAAAAGGAAGATTTAATCTCGAATCTCGACAAATGGTTGATTTTAAAGCTTTATCTGGTGATCCCTCTGATAATATTCCCGGTGCTAAAGGTATTGGGAAAAAAACAGCGATTGATCTTTTAAAAAAATATGATAATTTAGAAAATCTTTACCAAAAAATTGAAGAAAATAATGCAAAAGATTTAAAGTCAAGAATAAAAGATATTTTATTAAAAAATAAAGAGCAAGTGTTTTTTTCTCAAATTTTAGCAAAAACTCGTGATGATGCACCAATAGATTTTAATCTTGAGGAATCTAAGTTTGGTAATTTTAATAGAAGAAAAATAGAAGAAGTTTTAAAAGATTTTGAATTTTTTAGTTTATTGAATAGAATACCTACTTTAGAGGCTTCAACAATTCAAAATGAAGAAAATAAAAATCAAGCTTGCCTTCCATCTTTTAAAAATTCAATGAAAAGTTAAAGGTCAAAAAATTAAAAATAAATAAAACTATGGAAGAAATTGTATTTTTTGAAACAGTATTAGCAACATTGCAAACTTTAATTAATTTTATTGCTTGGGCCATTGTTATTTTTTATTTAATGGGCAGAATTCCGTGGGTAAAAAATTTTATTTACAAAAAAGAATATTCAAAGAGAGAAAAAATAGGATTAATTTTAGTATTTGGATTTTTAGGGATTTTAGCTTCTGAATATGGTTTGCCTTTGATAGGAGTGACAGTGAATATTAGAGATTGTATTACTATACTTGCTGGAATCTTAGGGGGGCCAGCCGTTGGAATTGGCGCTGGTTTAATCTCTGGTCTTTATAGGTTAACCGGCCTTTGGTGGCAAGGATGGACGGGTAGTTTAGGATATTGGTCAGCGGTAGGGGGCACCCTAGGAACAATCGGTGCTGGCTTGCTTGGAGCTTGGCTATCCAAATATAAAAATATTAATATCCGAACTCTAAATGGAAATAAAATCGGAACGGTCGCTCTTTCAACTTTTTGTTGGGAGGTTATTCATATAGAAACAATTGTTCCATTAACAGCTTCTTTATATACTGAAAAAACAATCATTTGGGCTATGGAAACACTTTTTAGAGATGTTTTATTGCCGATGACCATTGCAAATGTTCTTGGAATTGTTTTATTCCTTTTTGTTGCTTGGGATATTTTTTTAAGAAGAGAAGTCGAAATAGCTCTAGAAGAAATTAAAAAAGAAGAAGAAAAAGAAAATAATAAAATTTAAAATATGGAAAAACAATTAGAAAATGATTCTTCAACAGTTCTTAAAACAGAAAAAAAAATCTCTGAAAAAGAGAAAATTGAGAAATTGGAAAAAGAAAAGAAAGAATTAGAAAAATTAAAAATTGATTTAGAGGTAAAATTAGCAACTATAGAAAAAGAATTAGAAAAAACAAAAAAAGAACTCCAAGAGAAGAACGAAGAGATAGAAAAAATTCAAAGACTGGCCTTGGGAAGAGAACTTAGAATGGCTCAATTAAAAGAAGAAATCGAGGAATTAAAGTCAAAATTAAAAAACGAAAAATCATTTTAAAATATTTTATGAAAAAAGATTTTAAAAAAGAAATTGAAAATCTTATGAAATTGGAGGGAAAAACCAAAGGAGAGGTTTTTAAAACAGACGCTGAATATTTATTAGAAAAAGAAGGCAAAGAAGGTTTGAAAATAGTTCAAGAAGAAACAAAAAGGTTGGGATATCCAATACCCTATGAAAGAATAAAAGGAACTGATTGGTATCCAATTGGCTTAAGAGTTGTTTCTTTCTTTGCAATAATGAATACATTAAATTGGAAAGAAAGAGAAATTGAAGAAATGGGAAAATTTGCTCCGAAAATTTCTTTTATTGTAAAAATTTTTATGAGAACATTTCTTTCCCCGGAAGTAGCAGTAAAACAAGCTCCTCGTATATGGCCAAGACATTATAATGTAGGCGAATTAAAAACTTCCGAATTTAAAGAAGAAAAAAAGAATGATAATGAAATAGAAGGTTCTTGTGTAATATCTATTTTTAATTTTAAAGTTCATCCTATTTTGTGTAGTTATCTTAAAGGTTATTTTTTGGGATTGGCAGAAGCTATTGTAGGTAAAAAATCAATAAAAGAAATAAGATGCGATGAAATAAAATGTATTTTTAAAGGAGGTGAGTATCATCAATATTTTCTAAAATGGATTCGTTATGAATAATATAAATATTGTTTCCTCAGATGATTATCAAACATTGAAAGAAGATTTTGAAGATTTAAAATTATACCTGGAAGAATTAGAAAAAACTTTGCCAGTTGGTTTTTGTGTTATAGGTGCAAGGGGTAATATTAATAATGCAAACAAAACTTTTCAAGAATTAACCGGTTATCAATCTTTAGAAATAATAGGAGAATTCATTGAAAAATTTTTTTTAGAAAAGGAAGAATTATTAAATTTAATAAAAGAGGCTCAAAAGCAAAAAAGCATAAAAGGAAGAGAATTTACTTTAATAACGAAGAATGAAAAAGAAATCCCAGTCACTGTTTCAATTTCTCCAAGAAGAGATGCGGAAGGAGAATTAATTGGTTATTTTTTAGTAATAACAGAAATTCAAGAGGCAAAAGAATATCAAAAAAAATTAGAAGAAATGGCAGAAGAAAGAGCTATTGCTTTAATTCGTGAAAAAGCCTTAGTAAGAGACGCTGAGCAAAAAGCAAAATGGTTGGAAAGAAGAACAAAAGAGTTAGAAGATTCAAGATTAGCTCTAATGAATATCTTAGAAGACATTGAAGAAGAAAGAAAAAAATTAGAAGAAGAAAAAAATAAAACTCAGGCAATAATTACTAATTTTGCTGATGGGCTTTTATTCTTTGATCAAGAGAAAAAACTTTCCTTAATGAATCCTCAAGCTGAAAATTTTTTAAAAGTAGAAGCTGAGAATTTAATAGGTAAACCTATTTCAGAAATTTCAAAAATTCCAGAATTTCAAACCTTAATAAATATTATTAGTAAAGAAATAAAAAAAGTTTTTCGAGAAGAATTAAAAGTTAAAGAAGATTTTGTTTTAGAAATTTCAACTGTTTCAATAAGTAGTGAAAATGAAGAAATAGGAACATTAGTAATTTTGCATGACGTAAGCAGAGAAAAGTTAGTAGAGAAAATGAAGAGTGAATTCGTTTCTATTTCTGCTCATCAATTACGAACCCCACTTTCAGCAATTAAATGGAGCATATCTTTATTAAAGGATATTGTTAAAGAAGAAGAAGCTCAGGATTTAATTGAAAAACTTGAAGAATCTAATGATCGAATGATAAAATTAGTTGATGATCTTTTAAACGTAAGTAGAATCGAAGAAGGAAGATATATTTATAAACCTGAATTAAAAGATTTTGTTCAAATTGCTGAAGATACTATTAATCCGCGGATTGAAACAGCAAAAAGAAAAGGGATAAATTTTTCTTTTAAAAAACCGGAAGAGTCAATTCCAAAAGTAAAAGTTGATGAAGAAAAAATTTCTCTTTGTGTCCAAAATTTAGTAGAAAATGCCATTAATTATACTTCAAAAGGTGGAAAAGTTGAGGCAGAAATAAAATATGATAAAGCAAAGAAAGAAATCGTTTTTTCTGTAAAAGATACAGGAATTGGAATTCCAAAAGATCAACAAGATAGGATTTTTACTAGATTTTTTAGAGCAGAAAACGCAATACGGCAAGAAACTGAAGGAAATGGTTTGGGGCTTTTTATTACTAGGAATATTGTTGAAGCACATAAGGGAAAAATTTGGTTTGAATCAGAAGAAGGCAAGGGCTCAAAATTTTATTTTAGCTTGCCAGTGAAATAAAAAAATTGACTTTGTCTAACTTTAGCGATAAAATAAAAATGGTCGAAAATTTGACATAATTAAATTGAAATAATAAAATAATAAATAATATGGCAAAGAAAATTTTAATACTTGAAGATGAAAAGATTTTAAGTGATCTTTTAGAAAAAAAGTTAAAAGAGGAAGATTATGAAGTTGTTGTTGCTCCTAATGGTGAAGTTGGGCTTTCAAAGATGAAAGAAGAAAAATTTGATTTAATTCTATTGGATGTTATTATGCCAAAAAAGGGAGGATTTGAAGTGCTTGAGGAAATGCAAAAAGATGCTGAATTAAAAGAAATTCCTGTTATTATTATTTCTAACTCTGGTCAACCAGTTGAAATTTCTCGCGCACTTGAGCTTGGAGTAAAGGACTATTTAGTAAAAACTCAATTTGATCCCCAAGAAGTTATCGAAAAAGTTAAAAAACAAATAAGATAAATCTATGGCTAAAATTTTAATCGTAGAAGATGATAAATTTTTAAGAGAACTTCTACAAGCAAAACTAATAAAAGAAGAAGATTTTTCAGTTTCTGTGGCAGAAGATGGAGAACAAGGGCTAAAAAAAGTTCAGGAAGAAGGGCCAGACCTTGTTCTTTTAGACCTTATTTTACCCGGAATGGATGGTTTTGAAGTTTTAAAAAAAATTAAGGAAAATCCTGCTATTGCCGATACAAAAGTAATTGTACTTTCAAATCTTGGCCAGAAAGAAGACGTGGAAAGAGCAATGAAGCTAGGAGCAACCGATTACATGGTTAAGGCACATTTTACCTTAGATGAGATTATTGAAAAAGCAAGAAAAGTTTTACAAGATTGATTAAGGATTAGAATATGCCAGAGTTACCAGAAGTAGAAACTATCGTTAGAGAACTTAATAAAACTAAGCCACCCATTATTGGGGTTGGCTTTTTTGATGTTTGGACAGATAATCCAAAAATGATAAAAAAACCAAAAGATTTTGAGCAATTTAAAAAAATAATAAAAGGGAAAAAAATTCAAAAAATTTGGCGAAGAGGGAAAAATATTATTTTCGATCTTAGCGAAAATTATTCTCTTTTAATCCATCAAAAACTGACTGGTCATTTATTGTTTGGCAAATGGGAGTTTAAAAATGGTTTTTGGAAAACAAAAACAAAGGGTCCCTTAGAAGACAAAATAAATAGTTATATTCATTTATTATTCACTCTTGACAATGATTGGATGCTTGCCCTTTCTGACCTACGAAAATTTGCTAAAGTAGAATTATGGGAAAGCGATCAATTAATCAATTCAAAAGAATTTAAAAATTTAGGGCCAGAGCCCTTAGAAGAAGCTTTTACTTTTGAAAAATTCAAAGAAGTTATTCAAAAAACCCAAGGGAAAATTAAGCAAGTATTAATGGATCAAACTATTATTGCTGGAATTGGCAATATTTATTCAGATGAGATCTTATGGGAAGCAAAAATCAATCCTTTTAAGAAAGTGAATCAATTAAACGATAAGGAGTTAAAAAGAATCTATCAAGCAATGAAAAAAATTTTAAAAAAAGCCGTTGAAGCCGGAGGAGAGAGTATTTCTGATTTTCGAAGAATTTCTGGCGAAAAAGGCGGTTTCGATCCCTTGAGAAAAGTTTATCGCCGTGAAGGTCAATCGTGCTTTCGTTGTGGAGCAATCATTAAAAGAGTGCAAATAAGAAGTAGGTCTGCTCATTTTTGTCCGAAATGCCAATCTCTCGAATAATAAAAATTGAAAGTTCTTTAAAAATATTTTAAAATAAAAGATAGTTTTGGATTTATAAAAGACATAAAAATTTTTACACTTTTTCCGATTTATGAAATTTTCAAAAAAGCAAAAGAAAATTATTTCTTCGCTTATAGTAATTTTTATCCTGGGAGGAATTTTATTTTTTCTTCTTTCAAGACCAGGTAATATTTTCCAAATAGAAGGAGAAGCAGAAAATCTTACAAAACCAAAAGAAAAAAATAAAAGTCCTTTTTCTGGGATTTCTTGTAAAAATAATAAAAATCGAGCTTTTGGAATAGTTCTTGGAGAATATCCAGAGACAATGCCCTTGTCTTCTCCTGGTAATGCTGATATAATTATTGAAGCACCAGTAGATAATCCTAATGGTATTGCTCGATTAATTGCTATTTTTCAATGTCAAGATTCGGGGGAAATAGGCTCAATTCGTTCAGCAAGGCCTTTTATGGCTGATTTAGCTTTAGGATATGATTTAATTTTTGCTTCGTGGGGAGGGCCTGATTCAGCAATTTCTAGAATTAAAGACCTAGGAGTAACTTATCTTGATGCAAGGGTGAATCCTTTTGGTATTTTTTTCCGTAAACAAAATGTTCCTACTCCCCATAATGGTTTTGCTTTGCTTGAAGGATTAAAAAAAACCTCAGAAGAATTAGGAATGCGACAGGAAAATTACTTTGAGGGTTACCAATTTTTAGATGAAGACGAGGTAGTTTACCAAAAAGCTTCTCAAGAAATTGAAATTAATAACTATTATTATCCGGTAAAATGGGTATACGATCAAAAGAACAAAAGTTATCTTCGCTTTTGGAACGGCGAAGAAATGATTGATAGAAATACTGCAAAGCAAATTGAGGCAAAAAATGTCGTTTTGATGAGAACAGAAATGAGTACTTTATCTGAAGGAGTGATAAATATAAAAATAGAAGGAAGTGGCAATGCAACTATTTATCAAGGAGGGAGAGAAATCCAAGGAACTTGGAAAAAGGAAAGTCCACAAGGGAAATTAACTTTCTTTGATCAGGGTAATAAAGAAATTCAATTTATTCCTGGTCAAATATGGATAGAAATAATAGGTTAAAAATCAAAAATCAAAAATCAAAAATCAAAATGAAAATCTAAAATGTAAAAAGAATTTTTTTATCATTTTTGAATTTTTCTTTTTAGTTTTGATGTTTGCATTTTGATTTTTTATTATGTTAGATATAAATTTAATAAGAAAAAAACCAGATTTTGTTAAAAATTCATGCGCTAAAAGGAACATAAATATAGATGTTGATAAAATTTTACTTTTAGATGAAGAAAAAAGAAAATATCAAAAAAAGATTGAAGATTTACGTTTTGAGCAAAATAAACTTTCAAAAGAATCCCCTTTGCCTTTAAAAAAATTAAAGGCTATAAAAAATGAAACAAAAACAATAGAAGCTCTTTTAAAAGAGAAAGAAGAAGAGCTTGAAAAATTACTTTTTTCAATTCCGAACCTTCCTCTTGAAGATGTCCCTATCGGTAGAGACGAGAGAGATAATGTAGTTTTACGAGAAGTAGGAGTAAAGCCAAAGTTTGACTTCCAACCAAAAGATCATTTAGAAATTGGTGAAAAACTTGACTTAATTGACGTTAAAAGAGCAGCTAAGGTTTCGGGAACAAGGTTTGGTTATTTAAAGAATGAAGCAGTTTTGATTGAATTTGCTTTAGTAAAGTTAGCCTTGGAGATTACAATGAAAGAAGGTTTTACACCGGTCGTGCCACCAGTAATGATAAAACCTCAAATGATGAAGGGAATGGGATATATTGATACCAAGGAAGATTTGGCTGAAAGATATTTTTTAGAAAAAGATAATTTATTTTTAGTAGGGACTTCTGAACAATCAATTGGTCCGATGCATGCAGATGAAATTTTTGAAGAAAAAGAACTTCCTCGAAGATATGTTGGTTTTTCAACTTGTTTTCGAGAAGAGGCCGGTTCTTATGGGAAAGACAGTCGAGGAATTTTACGAGTTCACCAATTTGATAAGGTAGAAATGTTTATTTTCTGTCGACCAGAAGATTCAAGAAAAGAACATCAATTATTGTTGTCTCTTGAAGAAAAATTAATGCAACTTTTAAAAATCCCTTATCGAGTGGTTCAACTTTGCACTGGCGATATTGGCCGATCTTCTGCAGCTACTTTTGATGTAGAGTCTTGGATGCCAGGGCAAGAGAAGTATCGAGAGACTCATTCTTGTTCTAATTGTACAGATTTTCAATCTCGAAGATTAAATATTAAATATAAAACTCGAACTTCAAAACTTCAATACGTTCATACCCTAAATGGCACTGCTTTTGCTATTGGTAGAACTTTAATTGCTATTCTTGAAAATTATCAACAAAAAGATGGAAGTGTTAAGATTCCTGAAGTTTTGCAAGAGTACATAGGTAAAAAAGTAATAACTAAAAATTAGTAAAATTTTAAAGATAATTTATTGCGGTAGATTTACTGCTATTTTTTGTTTTTTTATGATTTATGATTTAATTATTATTGGAGGTGGTCCAGCTGGTATTACTGCTGGTATTTATGCGGCAAGACAAAGGCTGAAAGCGCTTTTAATTGCTAAGGGTTTAAGCAATCAAATATCAAAAAAATCAGTTCTTATTGAAAATTACCCTGGCTTTCCAGAAATTTCAAGCATAGAATTGCTTCAAAAGTTTCAAGAACATTTAGAAAAATTTGTTAAAAAAGGATATATAGAAGCAAAACAAGATACAGTAATAGAAGTTGAATTAATAAAAGAAAAGAATATTTTTTTAGTCAAAACTACTAAAAATCAAAAATTTCAAGCAAAAGCAGTGATTGTAGCCACTGGTGCTGATCCAAGGCCACTTGAGGTTCCAGGGGAAAAAGAATTTATTGGAAAGGGAGTATCTTATTGTGTTACTTGTGATGCTGCTTTCTTTAAAGATAAAACTGTTGTTGTAATTGGCGGAGGAGATGCTGGTTTTGAAGCAGCGATTGCTCTTGCAAAATGGGCAAAAGAAATTTATATTTTGGAAGCAGGAGAGGAAGTGAAAGCTGATAAAATCAATCAAGAAGAAGCTAAAAAAGCAAGAAAGATTGAAATAATAACAAATGCCATTTTAAAAGAAATAAAAGGAGATAATTTTGTTAATTCGATCTCATATTTTGATCGAAAAGAGAATAAAGAAAAAAACTTAAAGGTTGATGGAATTTTTGTTGAAATCGGAACCCAACCAGCTACAGCTTTTGTTAAGGGATTAGTTGAGTTTAACGAAAGGGACGAGATAAAAGTTGATCCTTTTACTGGTGAGACTTCAATGTCTGGAATTTTTGCCGCAGGAGATGCTGATAATGTTCCTTATAAGCAAATTGTAATTGCTGCGGGCGAGGGAGCAAAAGCAGCTATTTCATCTGCAAAATATATTAAAAAACTAAATACTAAATACTAAATACAAATTTTCAATTTTCAATTTCTAATTTCTAAACTACAAACTACAAACTTTTTTGTCATCGCGATCCCGCTGAAAATTCCAAACTTTGATTGTCATCGCGAGCGAGATCGAAGATCGAGCGTGGCGATCTCAATGCATTACCTCGGGATTGCTTCGTCACTTCACTCCTCGCAAAGACAGTAAATAAATTTCAATACTCAATAACCAATTTTCAATCAAATCCTAAATTCTAAACTTAATTTAAAATTAGAAATTATATTATGCCCCTATAGTTCAACGGATAGAACAAGAGACTCCTAAGCTCTTGATCCAGGTTCAATTCCTGGTAGGGGCAAATAAAAATCAATTTGACTTGAGCCCCTAAAGGCGAAGAAATGGGCCCATAGCTCAGCTGGTAGAGCGCCCGCATGGCATGCGGGAGGTCAGCGGTTCAAATCCGCTTGGGTCCAAATTTTTAAAAAGAGTAAATAATCATCCCTTAATTATGAGGGTCTTTTTTATAAAAATATGACCACTCTTCAAATATTTTTAATGGTTTTAATTGGTTTATTTACTGGTGCTGTAACTGGATTAACTGGTGCTTCTGGAGTAATGGTTGTTGTTCCTTTGGCTACAGTATTATTAAATTTTCCTATTCACCAAGCCATAGGCACAAGCTTAATAGTTGATGTTTTAGCACCTTTAGCAATTTCTTATACTTATTATAAGCACGGAAACATAGATATAAAATCTGGAATATGGATAGCTCTGGGTTCAGTTTTAGGAGCTCAATTAGGAGCTTATTTTGCTGCTGGTGTTTCAGCTGGAAATCTTGGCGGGGCATTTGGAATATTTATGATAATTATGGGCATAATTTTATGGAGAAATGGAATAAATCGTGAGGTTATAACGAAAAAAATGAAAAGAATAGTAAAATTTGAAACCCAAACCCAAAGAATAATCACTGCTTTAATTTTAGGTTTCTTTGTTGGTCTTTTAACAGGATTTCTTGGTGCAGGAGGGGGAGGAATAGTTTTATTAATTTTAATTTTTGTTTTAGATTTTCCGCTTCACAAAGCAATTGGCACTTCAGCTCTTATTATGGCAATAACTGCATGTTCTGGGGCAATTGGGTATGGCTTGCATGGAAATACAAATATTCTTTCTGGCTTAATTTTAGGTTTTATTGCCGCAGCGAGTGGTGTTATCAGTGCTAAATTTGCTAATAAAATCAACGAAGAAGTTTTAGCTAAAACAGTAGGAGTAATATTTGTTTTACTTGGTGCATTAACAACATTTTTGCAATTCAAATCTTAAAAGCAGGCTAGTAATGTTTTTAAATTTGATTTATTTTTATTTTTAAATTAAAATTTATTTTTTAAAACCGTTGAAGTTATATTTAGCGGTTTTAAATTATAAACAAATGAAAAAATTTTCCTTTGAAGCAGTTATTTTTGATTTAGATGGAGTTATTACCGATACAGCTATTATTCATTTTAAGGCTTGGAAAGAAGTATTTGATGAATATTTAAAGCAAAACGAAAAAAACTTTAAAGAGTTTACAAAAAATGATTATTTTTCTTATATTGACGGAAAGCCAAGAGCCGAGGGAGTAAAAAGTTTTTTGGAATCAAGAAATATCCATCTTCCACTGGGGCTGCCAAATGATTCTTCTTTAAACGAAACAATTTGGGGGATAGGAAACAAAAAAAATGAAAAATATCTTGAAATTTTAAGGAAAGAAGGAGTAAAAATTATTCCTCAAACTGTTCAATTTATAAAAAAACTAAAAAATTCCGACATTAAAATCGGAGTTATTTCTTCTTCTAAAAATTGTCAGGAGGTCTTAAAATTAGCTGGGCTTAATAAAATTTTTAATACAAGAGTTGACGGAAAAACATTAGAAAAATTTGGTTTAAAAGGAAAACCAAATAGTGACGTTTTTTATTTAGCTGCTAAAAATCTTAAAACTATTCCAGGAAAATGTGTGGTAGTGGAAGATGCGATTTCTGGGGTACAGGCAGGAAGGAATGGTGGATTTGGGTTAGTAATTGGTCTTGCCTCAGGCAAAAAGAAAACAGATTTATTTTTAGCTGGAGCGGATATTGTAGTAAAAGATTTATCACAAATTAATCTTAACTGGTTAGAAAAATGGTTTTCAAAAAAACCAGAAATTTTATCTTGGCAAGAAAAACCTTCTTTTTCTCAATTTTCTAATAGTAAAAAAATAATTAATCCTTTTTACTTCCGTTCTTTTAAAACAATTTTTTCTAAGAGAAATTTAGTTTTTTTCCTTGATTATGATGGTACTTTGACTCCTATCGTTGCGCGACCTGAGCTTGCAATAATTTCTCCAGAGATGAAAAATTCTTTAAAAGAACTTTCAAAAAAATATCAAATAGTGATTGTTTCGGGAAGAATACGAAAAGAAGTAGAGAAGATGGTTGGAATAGAAGGGATTTTTTATGCTGGCAGTCATGGAATGGACATTAAAGGACCTAAAAAATCAATGATTCATCCTCAAGCCAAATCTGTAATTCCTATTATTTCAAAATTAGTTGAATCACTATCAGAAAGATTAGGTTCTATTCCGGGTATTTTAATTGAGAATAAAAAATATAGTTTCGCGGTACATTATCGTTTAGTAGCTCAAAAAGATTTTTCAAAAATTAAAAAAGAAGTAGATAAAATTAAAAAGACTTATCCTGAATTACGGTTAATAGCAGGGAAAAAAGTTTTTGAGTTTTTACCAGCTATAGATTGGAATAAAGGCAAGGCTGTACTTTGGATTATGGAAGCTTTAGATGTTAATTTTGAGAACTTCGAAATAATTTATATCGGAGACGATGTTACTGACGAAGATGCTTTTCGAGTAATAGGACCAAGAGGAACTGGAATATTGGTTGCTGAGGAAGAAAAAATTTCTTTTGCTAATTTTAGAGTTTTTTCACCAAACGAAGTGGAACAACTTTTTAAAAAAATTCTATGAAAAATTTAGATTTATGGAAAATTACTTATTCTGCTTTTTCACCAAAAGAACAAAAAACAAGAGAAGCTTTATTCACTTTAGCTAATGGTTATTTTGGTACGCGAGGAACATTATCTGAAGCGAATGCTTCAGATATTTTTTATCCTGGAACTTATCTGGCTGGAGTTTATAATAAACTTTCAACCGATATTTCCGGTAAAAGAGTTTATAATGAAGATTTAGTTAATGCCCCTAATTGGTTGCCTTTAACTTTTAAAATTGAAGAAGAAGAATTTTTTTATCCAAGTGAAGAAAATATTATTTCTTATAAGGTTGAGCTTAATATGAAAGAAGGATTATTTTATGCAGAAATAAGAGTTAAAGATAATAAAAATAGAATAACTAAAATTTGTAACTGGCGAATTGTTTCGATGGCAAATCCTCATTTTGGAGCAATAAGATATTTAATTTCTCCGGAAAATTATAGTGCTAAAATCACAATTAGGTCTGGTCTTGATGGTTCGGTTGAAAACAAGGGAGTGGAGCGATACAAAGATTTAAGTTCAAAGCATTTGAAATTACTTGAAACAGGGAATTTTAGCTCAAATGGTATTTATTTAACGAGCATTACTAACCAATCTAAAATTAAAATTAGTGAAGCATCAAAGATTTTTCTTTTTAAGGGAGATAAAAAAATTTTTCCAAAAATTAAAATAATTAAAGAAAAAGAAAAAATTTTTCAAGAACTTAAAATAAATGCTCAAAAAAATAAAATTTACAAAATAGAAAAAATTGTTTCAATCTATACTTCTCGAGATCTTTCTTTCCCTCAAAAAGCTGCTATTACTTCTTTAAAAAATATTTCTGGTTTTTCAAAACTTTTTGAGGCCCACAAAAAAGCTTTTGTAAATCTTTGGGAAAAAACAGATATAAAAATTGATAGAGATGAATTTTCTCAAAAAACATTAAGATTTACTATTTTTCACTTGCTTCAAACCGCTACAATTCATAATCAAAATATTGATGCTGGCTTTCCTGCTAGGGGATTAACTGGCGAAGCCTACAGAGGGCATATTTTCTGGGATGAAATTTTTGCTCTCCCTTTTTATAATCAATTTCAACCCGAAATTACCAAAGCGCTTTTACTTTATCGTTACCGACGCCTACCTCAGGCAAAAGCTAATGCTAAAAAAGAAGGTTTTGAAGGGGCAATGTTTCCTTGGCAATCAGCTTCTTCAGGAGAAGAAGAGACTCAAATATTACACTTAAATCCAATTTCTGGGAAATGGGACCCTGATTATAGTCGGTTTCAAAGACATATTTCTTTTGATATTGCTTATAATGTTTGGCGATATTGGAAAGAAACTGGCGATGATGAATTTTTAAAAAAATATGGAGCAGAAATGATATTAGAAATTGCTCGTTTTGGAGCAAGCCTTACTCGTTTTGAAAAGAAAGATAAGCGATACCATACTTATAATTGTATGGGGCCTGATGAATTTCATGAAAAATATCCTGATAAAAAAGCACCAGGGTTAAAAGACAATACTTATACAAACTTGATGATTTCTTGGACCATAAGCATAGCTTTAGAGATTATTAAAATTCTTTCACCAAAAAATCAGGAGCAATTAACAAAAAAAATTAAATTATCAGAAAAAGATTTTAAAGAATGGGAAGAAATTGCAAAAAAAATGAAAATTGTTATCAACAAAGAAGGAATTATTGCTCAGTTTGATGGCTATTTTGAGCTAAAAGAATTAAATCTCCAAGAATACAAAGAAAAATATGGGAACATCCAACGTATGGATCGAATTTTAAAAGCTGAAGGAAAATCACCGGATGAATATAAGGTATCAAAGCAGGCTGATACTTTAATGTTTTTCTTTTTATTCCCATTTGAAGAAGCTAAAAAGATTTTTAATCAACTTGGATATTTTTTAAGCGAAGATTTGCTTAAGAAAAATTATCAGTGCTATTTAAAGAGAACTACTCATGGCTCTACTTTAAGCAGAGTAGTTTATGGTTATCTTGCCCAGTTTTTAGGTTTTCAAGAGGATGCAAAAAAATTTTTTAAAGAAATTTTAAAATCTGATCTTTATGATATTCAAGGAGGAACCACTTCAGAAGGTATTCATACCGGCACAATGGGCGGTGCTGAAGAAATTGTAAAAAGAGGATTTGTAGGAATTGATCTTTTGTTGGAACATTTAAAAGTTTCTCCTTTCCTTCCCCAAAATTGGGTAAAAATTGAGCTTAAAATTCTTTATCAAAAAATATGGCTTTCTTTTAAATTAAACAAAAGAGAAATAGAAATTAAAACAAGTAAGCCACTAAAAATAATTGAGGTTAAAGGAAAAGAATATAAAGGATTGCGCCAAAAGAAAATAAAAACTAAATTTTAATTTTAAAAATTTTGAAAATAAATTTAATTTTGGTAAAATATCATCTTATGAACATAAACATAAACACTAATTCTCAAAAAATTAATGAAGTTTTAACGCGAAGAGTAGCAGAAGTTTTACCTGACAAAGGAAAGCTAGCTGATCTTTTAAAAAAGAGGAGAATTAAGCTTTATCTTGGGATTGATCCTACTGCTCCACGGCTACATTTAGGCCATACCATTACTCTTCGTAAGCTTCAAGAATTTGCTGACTTGGGGCATGAAGCAATTTTAGTTATTGGCACGGGCACAGTTTTAGCTGGCGATCCTTCTTTAAGAGATGAAGCGAGAAAAAAAATTTCTGAAGAAGAAATAAAAGAAAATATCAAAAGTTGGAAAAAACAAGCGGGAAAGGTTTTAGATTTCTCTAAGGTAAAAATAAAATATAATGGCGATTGGCTTTTAAAATTAACTCTTAAAGATATTATTGAAATTGCTTCTCATATTAGCGCAGTAAAGCTTTTTCAAAGAGATATGTTTCAAAGAAGGTTAGAAAGGGGCGATACTGTTTTTATGCATGAAACTTTATATCCACTGCTTCAGGGATATGATTCAGTGCATTTGGGGGTTGATCTTGAAATTGGAGGCACTGATCAAACCTTTAATATGCTTATAGGTAGAGAGTTAGAAGAAAAAATGGTAGGTAAAGAAAAATTTATTTTAACTTGTCCAATGATTATGGGTATTGATGGAAAACAAATGAGCAAAAGTTCTGGAAATTGTGTTTGGCTTGAAGATTCAGCTGATGAAATGTTTGGTAAAATTATGTCAATACCAGACAATTTAATTTTTGATTATTTTAAACTTTTAACAAATGTTCCTTCAGAAGAAATTGAAAAATTGGAAAAAGATTTTAAAGGAAAAAAAGTTAACCCCAAAAATCTTAAAACTAGATTGGCAAGAGAAATTGTTACTTTATATCATGACAAAGAAAAAGCAGTTAAAGCAGAAAAAGAATTTAATCGAATATTTAAAGAAAAAGAACTTCCTTCAAAAATGCCTCTTTTTATTGCACCGAGAGAATCTTATTCGGTTTTAGAGTTTTTAGTTCAATTAAATTTGGCTCGTTCAAAAAGTGAGGCAAAACGATTAATTGAAGAAGGAGGGGTAAAAATTATTAAACGAACAGTTGACAACAAAAAACTAATAACACAATTAAAAGATTGGAAAGGAGAAATTCAAATTGATAGTAATGAGATGATTATTCAAGTAGGAAAAAGAAAATTCGCCAAAGTTATCCAGTCTTAAAAATTAGAAATTTTTTAATCTTTAACGCTTCTATACTAAAGGAGCGAAAATTTTTTAAATATTTTTAAAAGAATTAGAGAATCGAAAAGAGTTTATGAATTTTGTTAATAAACTAACTTTATCACGAGCTATTTTGGGACCAATTTTTTTATGGAGTTTTCTTGAAAATAAAACTAATTTAGCTTTTATTTGCCTTTGTTTAAATTTAATTGGTGATTTTTTTGACGGGTTTTTAGCTAGAAAAAGAAAAGAGGTAAGCAAGACAGGAGAAGTAATTGATCCTGCTGTTGATCTTTTATTTTTTGCTTTTGTTGGACTCTCTTTTTCTCTAAAAGGAATAAATGAGATAAATTATTTTTTGATTCCTATTCTCTTTATTAGTTTTTCTTTTTTGCCAAATTTAAAAAAAGGATTTTTTCTTTTTACAGACCTTAATGAATTAACAATTTTTCATACCAAGACAAAATACCTTCACACTCCCTTAATTTATCTTCTATGTATTTTAATGATTTTTAATCTACAAAATGTAGAATATACTATTCTTTTTTGGTTAACTTTTGTTTTATTTACTTTAACAACCTTAGAAACATTTTTAAGAAGCTTAAAATTTTCAATTAATATTAATCTTACTTCAAAACATTAAATTTGATTTTATTTTATGTTGCCTGAAATTCAAGTTCTGCTTTTAGCAATGGCCCCGATTTCAGAGTTAAGAGGAGCAATACCAGTAGGCCTAACAATACTTCACTTACCATTTTGGGAAGTTTTTTTAATTTCTTTTTTGGGGAACTTAATTCCGGTTATATTTTTATTATTATTTTTAGAGCCATTTGCTAATTTTTTGTCAAAAAATTTTTCAATTTTCAAAAAATTTTTTGATTGGCTTTTTCAAAGAACAAGAAAAAATATTACCCCCTCAATTGAAAAATATGGTAAAAAAGCTTTAGTAATTTTTGTAGGAATTCCTTTGCCCATTACTGGTGGTTGGACAGGCTCAGTTGCTGCTTTTCTTTTTGACATGCCCTTCAAGATTGCCTTTCCTTTAATTTCTTTAGGGGTTTTAATCGCTGGTATTATTGTTTCTATGCTAACCTTAAGCGGATTAGCTATTGAAAAATATTTTGGTTGGAAGACACTATTAATCATTGTAGCTATTGGAATAATCGGATGGTTTATTTATAAACAAAAGAAAAATAAAAAATCCTAATAAATTTAATTTAAGATAATTATGAAAATTGCCTTTATTTCTCCTCATACCTTTACTTATCCTGGTGGTGTGCAAAAACATACTCTAGCTTTAAAAAAAGAATTTGATAAAAAAGGACATACTGTAAAAATTATCTATCCTCGAGAAAAACCTCATCAAAAAAGAGGCAAAGATGAAATTTTGCTTGGCGGAGCTTTAGTAATTCCTGGAAATGCTTCTCGAACAAATTTAAGTTTAAATGTAACTCCTCTTTCAATTAAAAGAAGATTAAAGAAGGAAAAATTTGACGTTTTACACTTTCAAAACTTTGGAGTTTTTTTGCCATGGCAAGTTTTAGGAGCAATAGATCAGCTTGAAAAAAAACCATTAAAAATTTTAACTTTTCATGCTCTTTTAGATGCGAGTCAAATTTTTAAAGAAATTCCTTTTTTTATCGATATTTTAAATGATTATATCTTGCCAAAATTTGATGGCATTATTGGCGTTTCAAAACCAGTTCTTTCGCAATTAAAATACAATGGTCCAATGAAGGTTATTCCAAATGGTATTGATCTTAATTTTTTTAACTCGAATGGAGAAAAAATCGAAAAGTTCTGCACGAACCCAAGCTTTATCAGCGTAAATCCGCATAACTATCAGCGCAGATCTGCGGATGGCGATCAGTGTAAATCTGCGCCCGTAATCAACATTCTTTTTGTTGGAAGGATTGAAAAAAGAAAAGGTCTTATTTATTTAGTTAAAGCTTTTGAATTTTTAAAAAGGGAATTTAAAAACATAAGATTAATTGTTGTTGGCGAAGGGGATAAAAAGGACAAAATTGAACTTTACATAAAAAAACATCATATTTCTGATGTTTTTTTTGAAGGAAGAGTTAAAGAAAAAGATTTACCAAAATATTATAGGACTGCTGATATTTGCTGTTTTCCATCAATTTATGGAGAAGCCTTTGGGATAGTTTTGCTTGAAGCAATGGCCTCCGGAAGACCGGTAGTAGCTTTTGCTAATCAAGGTTATAAAGAAGTTTTAACTGGCAAAGGAGCAGAATTTTTAGTTGAGCCAAAAGATGTTCAAGGACTTGTAAAAAAGTTAAAAATTTTAATTAGAGATGAGAAAAAAAGGAAAGAAATGGGAGAGTGGGGAAGAAAAGAAGCAGAAAAATATTCTTGGGATAAAATTGCTGACCAAACCTTGAAATTTTACGAAGAAGCGATAAAATATAAATTAACTTCTTAGGAAGCATTTAGGAATAGCGAATCTGTTACGAATGTACGAATGTGAAAGTATTATCCGAATGATACGAATCAATATCCGAATCTACGAAAAAATTAAGTTTAGAATTTAGAATTTAGAATTTGATTGAAAATTGGTTATTGGACATTGGAATTTATTTTAAGGGTTTATTAAGGGATTCGTATATTTGTATTGATTCGTTATTTGTTGATATATTTTATGCAATACTTAACTCAAAAAGAATTAAAAGAAATGATTTTAAAGTCCTGTGAAAATGTAGCAAAGAACAAGGAAAAGATTAATAAAATCAATGTTTTTCCTGTGCCAGACCAGGATACAGGTGGTAATTTAGCAAAAACCTTGGAAGGAATTAAGCAGTCAATTGAAAAAAAAGAGTTTAAGGATTTAAATGAACTTTCTGAAGCTATTTTAGATGGTGCTTTAACTGCCGCGCAGGGAAATGCAGGAGTAATTTATACTGGTTTTTTAGCCGGTTTTTTACCTGCCTTTCAAAATCATAATCCTATTGATGGGAAAAGATTAGCAAAAGCAATGAAAGAAGGAGCAAAAACTGCCAGAGAAGCTATTCAAAACCCAAAAGAAGGAACAATTCTTGATGTTATTGACGCTGCCGCTCAAAGTTTAGAAAAAGAATCAAATAAGGAAAATGATATTATTCAACTTTTTAAAAAGGCGATTGATAAAGCTCACGAAGCTTTACTTTTAACAACTGAAAAAATGGAAGTTTTTAAAAAAGCTAATGTAGTTGATGCTGGGGGTTTCGGTTTTTTAATTATTCTTCAAAGTTACCTTGAAGCCTTAGAGGGGGCAACTTTTGCCAAAACAATGACAGGGGAAGAAAGAAAATCATCTGAAAAAACAAAAAGATTTGTTGAGACTCTTTCAAATAGATTTGAAATAGTTGCCTTGATCCAAAACCCCAAAATATCTCAAGAAGAACTTCGCCAAAAATTAGAAAAGCTTGGTAATTCTCTTGAGGTTGTTTCTGTGGGTAAGCGAATGAAGCTTCACATTCATACTGATTTTCCTGACGAGGTAAAGGATATTGTGAGAAGTGCTGGAACCATTGAAAGTTTAAGAGAAGAAGATATGTCAAAAGAAGTAGTTGGTGAAGAATCAATCAAAAAAACTTCTATCGGTCTTGTAACTGATGAAATTGCTGATTTAACTCAAAAAATTGCTGATCATTATCAAATTGAAGTTGTGCCTTACAAAGTGAATTGGCCAGAAGGAGAAAATTTACCTGGCGAGAATATCTATCAAAAAATGAGAGAAGCTGAAAAGCAAGGTATAACAAAGCTTCCCAAAACTTCCCAAGCTTCGCCTAAAGATTTCCAAGACGCTTATAAAAGGCAGTTTGAGAAAGGTTTTAAGGAAATCATTTGCATTACTTTATCTTCTAAACTTTCCGGAGGTTATAATTCCGCTCTCCAAGCAAAACAAACTTTACCAGAAGATAAAAGAGATAAAGTTTTTGTTTTTGACTCTTACAATGCTACCTCCGGTGAAGGACTTCTAGTTCTAAGAGCGATTGAACTTATACAAGAGCAAAAAGAGACCTATAAAATTTTACAAGAATTGAAAAATGTTGTTTCCAAAACTTATCTCTACGCTTTTCTTACAGATCCTAAATGGCTTGAATGGGGGGGAAGATTGAGTCACTCTCAAGCTAGTTGGGTAAGACGCCTTCAAAAAATCGGAGCGAGACCTATCCTTGGTATTAAAAATGGTGTCGTTGCACAAATTGGTTTTCGATTTGGAGTTAAAGATACGCCTGAAGCAATTTTTAAAGAAATCGAAAGAGCTTCAAGAAAAGATCGCAAAGAAGGTAAAAAAATTCGAGTAGTTATTACCCATTGCGATAATTTAGAAGAAGCAAAAGAATTAAAAGATAAGCTTAAACAAATTAAAGCAGAAGTTTCTTTCATTAATTTAACGAGTTCAGTTGTTGGTGTTCATGTAGGACCAGGATCGTTAGTGGCCGGTTGGATGGCAATATAACTTTTTCTTAACTTTTATTTTTTTGTCTTATGGAGGAAAAAGATTTAAAGATTGCAAAAGTTGTTGTTAATACGCTAAACCCAGATTTTTGGTTATTTTTGGCCTTAGTTATTGGCTGTTATTTTACTTTTCCAACTTGGGGAGAAATTTTAAAATGGACATTTTTTTATTTTGTCTTAATGGTTGTTCCGCCGCAAATTTATATTGAGGCAAAAAGAAGATATTTTTTGCGCCAAAAAGATAAAGAAATACATGATCTTTTTCGCGGCTCGAAAGGAGATGAAGCAATTTCTAGTTTACTTTTGTTTCTTCCGGTAGCAATTTCTTTTTATTTCATTACTCCGCCAAGATGGTTTTTAGCTTTATATTTTTCTTTAATCGGTATTACAATTTTGAGTTTTATTATTAATTACGTTTTTAAATTTAAATCAAGTTATCATTTGGTCTATTGCGGGACATATTTAACTTCTATCTGGTTTTTCATTCGAAATTGGACATTCTTTTTTTTGCCCTTAGCGGCTTTACTCAGTGTTGCTAAAAATAAGATTGGTCACCATACCGCTGCTCAATTAATTGTTGGTTTCTCTATTGGAATTGTGGTTACAGCTTTAGTGTTTACAAAGATGGTGGGAATATAACTACACCATCCGAATAGCTATTTGTATGAATCCGAATAAAAATTTGTAAATTCGGATATATATTTGTAAATTCGGAAAATATTAATTTATGCTAAAACTTATCTTATTTGACTTTTACAAAACTCTTGGTTTCGATAGTTATAAAGCGCCAAGGGAAGAATTTTTTTCTCTCTACAGAAAATTGGGGATTGAGCTAACAACTCCTGAAAAACTAAAAGAGTTTAATAAAATTTTCGGTAAATTAGTTGGTTTTTCTAAAGACTGGTTAGAATTTTCTCAGAAGCTTTTAAAAGAATTAAAAATTCCTGATTTGAAAAAAAAGGTAAAAGTTTTAGCCGATTTTTATCAAAAAAATCTTACTTATGAACTTTATGACGATGTAAGAGAAGTTATTAATTTGCCTTTTAAAAAGGGGATCCTTACAAGTCAGGCAAGATTTTTAATTGAACACCTTCAGCTTGAAAAATGGGCAAGACTTTTTACACCCTTGGAAACAAAATTTTTAAAACCAGATCCAAGGGCTTTTTTAGTTCCTCTAAAAGAATTTAAAGTAGGGCCAGAAGAAACTTTAATGGTTGGAGATGAGTTAGAGCGTGATATTAAACCTGCTCAAAACTTAGGAATGAAAACAATGTTGATTGATAGAGATAATTCTGCTAAGATTAATAACTTATCAGTGCCTATAATTCATTCATTGAGAGAATTAAGGAACTTATTAACCTCTAAGGAACTAATAAGTTAATTCTTAAAAAGCTAAATAAATTTATGAAACCCATTGGTTTAATAATCGGCGAAACTGCTTCTTTACCAAAAGAAATTATTGAAAAATTTAAAATGGTTTTTGTCCCATTTGTGGTTGATTGGCAAGAAGGAGAAAATTTGCCTGGTCAAAACTTATTTCAAAAAATGCGAGAGGCGGCCGTAAAAGGAATAAAAAATTTTCCAAAAACTTCACAACCTTCCATTGCTCAATTTAAAAAAGCTTTTGAAGAAGCACTTTCAAAATTTGAAAAAGCAATTTTAATTACAGTTTCCTCAAAATTATCAGGTGCTTATAATGCGGCATGTCTTGCAAAAAGAATGCTTTCTCAAAAACTCCAAGAAAGAATTGAAATTATTGATTCTCAAACTGGCTCTGTTGGCGAAGGATTATTAGCTTTTAAAGCTACTGAGTTAATCGAGAAAGGGCGAAAGAGTTTTAATGAAATTGTTCAAAACTTGAAAGAAATTATTCCAGAGATTCATTTATTTGGAATGTTGGGAGATCCGATGTGGCTTGAAGCAGGAGGAAGATTAGCTCATCCTTTAGCGGTTTTATTACGCCAAATGCAAAAAATCGGAATGAGGCCTTTAGTTGGAACTAAGGATGGTGTAGTAAAGCCAGTGGCTCTAAAGGTAAAAGCAAAAGATGTGCCCGCTGCTTTATTTAAAGAATTAAAATCTGAGATAAAAGATAAAATAGAAGCAGGAAAAAAAATTATAGTAGCCATTTCCCACGCTGATAATTTAAAAGGAGCAAAAAAATTGCAACAAATGATTGAAAAAAGCTTAAAAGGGGCAAGAGTTGTCTTTTTAAGTTTAATAGATCCCATTGTAGGTGTTCATGGTGGTCCAAATACTTTACTTTGTGCCTGGACAGAAGACTAAAAATATAAACCTTAATAACAACTAGTGTAAAAGCATTCGAGTATATTAACATAAAAATTTTTTTTTATGTTTTTATGCTAAAATGTTAGTATGCTAAACTAAAATTATGAAATCTATTTCTTTAGTTATTGGCGAGACAGCATCTTTGCCTCAAGAAATTATTAAGAAAAACGAAATGGTTTTTGTTCCTTATGTTATCGATTGGCGGGATGGCGAGGACTTGCCGGGTGAAAATATTTTTCAAAAAATGCGTGAGGCAGAAAAAAGAGGAATTAAAACTTTGCCAAAAACCTCTCAGCCCTCCCCCTGGACTTTTAAAAAAATATTTGAAGAAACATTAAAAAGCAGCGAAAAAGTTCTTTGTATTACTCTTTCAGCAGGGTTATCAGGAGGATATAATTCTGCCTTGCAAGCGAGGCGAATGTTAAAAGAAGACGAAGGAAAACGTATTCATATTGTTGATTGTGAAAACGTGAGTGCTGGCGAAGGTCTTTTTGATTTAAAAGCAATGGATTTAATAAACGAAGAGAAAGAAATAGAGGGGATTATGAAAGAGCTAAAAGAATTTATTCCAAAAGTCCATCTTTTTGGAATGCTTGAAGATCCGAAATGGTTAGAAGCCGGGGGTAGAATGAATCATACTTTAGCTTCTCTTGTCCGCCAAATGCAAAAAATTGGAATGAGGCCTTTAATTGGAATAAAAGATGGAGTAGTTAAATCAGTTGCTCTTCGAATGCAAGCAAAAGATATACCAACTGCTTTATTAAAAGAATTAGAAAATGAGACAAAAGGGAAAAAAGTAAAAGTAGCTATTGTTCATGCTGATAATTTAAAAGACGCAGAAAGATTAAGAGAGATGATTCAAGAAAAAATGCCCAATACTGAAATTGCTTTTTTAAACTTACTTGATTCTGTTATTGGAGTGCATGTCGGTCCAGGAACTTTAATTTGTGCCTGGCACGAAATATAATTTAGAAGTAGTTTACCCCGCTTTCTAACGTGGTTTAAAATTAGAAATTAAAAATTAGAAATTGTTCAGATTTATGTCTTTATTAATTATAAGTATTATAAGTTATTTTTTGGGTTCGATCCCC
>DAOSAR010000001.1:165074-168135 GCA_035360455.1 Candidatus Pacearchaeota archaeon
ATTTATGTCTTTATTAATTATAAGTATTATAAGTTATTTTTTGGGTTCGATCCCCCTTGCTTATTTGATAACAAAAGCCTTTACTGGAAAAGATATTAGAAAAGTGGGTTCCGGTAATGTTGGTACGCTGAATACTTTTCGAGCCATTAAAGAAGAAAAGTCAATAAAATTAGCAATTATTGGATTTCTTTTATCATTAGCCTGCGATATGGGAAAAGCAGTTTTAGCAATTTTTATTTCTCAACAGTTTTTAGGTTATAATTTGCAAATTGGTTTAATTCTTGCTGCCGCTTTTGTAGTGATTGGTCATAATTGGCCAATTTTTCTTAAGTTTCGCGGCGGAAGAGGAGCAGCCTGCTTGATGGGAGTATTTTTATATTTAGATCCAATGGCATTAATAGTGTGGGGAGTTCCCATTTTGATTTTCTCTATTATTGCTGAGTTGATCTTAGAGAAGAGAGTTGTCTTTAAAATTTCTCAGTTATTTTCAGCTATTGGTTCTCAAATGGTAGGAAGGTTTATTGGAATCATTGTAGGTTTAATGTTGCTCTATTTTTATAATGTGCAAATATTTCAAATTGCTTTTTTACCTATCATTTTACTTTTAATTCAAAACATAGACAGACTTAAAAATTATCTTCAAGAATTAAAGCAAAAAAATACAAAAGGTTAAATTTTTTATTTTTGCAATTCGATTTTTTAAACGCATGTCTGTTAAAGTTTTTTCTTCAGCCTTGGTAGGGCTAGAAGCAAGAGAAATTGAAGTTGAAGTTGATTTTGCTCCAGGTCTTCATTCCTTTTCTATTGTTGGTCTTCCAGATAAGGCAGTTGAAGAATCAAAAGAACGTGTTTCTTCGGCTGTTAAAAATAGCGGAGCAAAACCTCCTCAACACCATAATCGCCGGATTACTGTCAATTTGGCACCGGCAGATTTAAAAAAACAAGGTCCTGGATTTGACCTTGCAATTGCTATTGGATTTCTTTTAGCCTCAGACCAAATGCAAAAAATCAATGCAAAGGATAAAATTTTTCTAGGAGAGCTTTCTTTAGATGGAAGTTTAAGAAGGGTAAATGGAGTTTTGCCAGCAGCAATTTTGGCAAAAAGGGAAAATAAAATTTTAGTAATTCCAAGAGAGAACCAGACAGAAGCTCAACTTGTAGAAGGACTAAGGATTTTATCAGCTGATAATTTAGTTGAGCTTTTACAAAAATTAGAAAGCGAGGAAGAAAATTACATTCTTGGAAGTGGAGCAAATGAAATTTTTGATGACAAAAGTAAAATTCCAGAAGTTGATTTTGCCTTTATTCAAGGAGTTGAGAGAGCAAAAAGAGCTTTAGAAATTGCTGCGGCTGGTAGTCACAATGTTTATATGGAAGGACCACCAGGTGGTGGAAAAACCTTACTTTCGCGCTCTTTGCCGACAATTTTGCCAAAGATGACGAAAGATGAAGTTTTAGAAGTTACTCAAATTTATAGTGTAGCTGGTCTTTTGCCGAAAGAAAAACCAATAATGACTGAACGACCATTTCGTGCTCCTCACCATTCTTCTTCAGTTGTTGCTTTAATTGGTGGTGGTACTCACATAAGGCCAGGTGAAATTACTTTAGCCCACAGAGGAGTTTTGTTTTTAGATGAATTTCCAGAATTTCGGAGAGACGTAATAGAAGCCTTGCGTCAGCCAATGGAAGATGGAATTGTTCAAGTTGCAAGAGCAGAAGAAACATTAATTTTTCCGGCAAGATTTACTTTGGTTGCTGCTGCAAATCCTTGCCCTTGCGGTTATTTAAACGATCCTCAAAAAGAATGCAATTGCACCCCTTCCCAAATTGCTCGTTATCGCCGAAAAATTTCTGGTCCAATTTTAGATAGAATTGATATTAAAATTGAAGTGTCAAGAATTAGTTTTGAAAAATTAACTTCCGAAAGCACTGGCAAGTGGAGTCGAGAAATTCAAAAGGAAACTGAAAAAGCAAGACAAATTCAAGAAGAGCGGGGATTTTTAAATAGCCAAATGCCTTTGCCGGAAATTAAAAAATTTTGTAAAATAGATATTGAGTCAGAAGATCTTTTGCGTCAAGCAATGCAAAAACTTAATTTATCACCGCGAAGCTATCATAAAATTTTAAAAGTAGCAAGAACAATTGCCGATCTTGAAGGCAAAGAGAATATTTCAAGAGATCATCTTGCGGAAGCAATCAGTTATCAAGAAAAAAAAGAATAATATTTTTATGTTTAATCTTTTAATAGCTTCGCTTTATTTTTTTCTTCCAGCTTATTTTACTAATTTAACCGCTTCTCTTTCAAGAAAGATAAGCTTTTTAAAATTTATTGATATTCCTGTTGACTTTGGGAAAAGCTTAAATGGCTATCGAGTATTTGGCGATCATAAAATTTGGCGGGGATTAATTTGTGGAACAATTGCTGGAATGGCAATAGCATTTCTTCAAAAATATCTTTACCAATTTAATTGGGCAAAAGAAATTAGTTTAATTAATTATCAGGAAATAAATATTTTATTATTTGGTTTTTTAATTTCTTTTGGAGCGGTCTTTGGTGATCTTTTATTTGCTTTTTTCAAGCGTCGTCAGAATATTGAGCCAGGAAAACCATGGATACCTTTTGACCAAATTAATTTTGTTATTGGTGCTTTTTTATTTTTAACTCCTTTTTTTAAAATTCCTCTTTCAGCATGGGGAATAATTTTAATTTCAACCTTTTTTTTGCATATTTTAGGAAACCATATTGCATATTGGATGCATTGGCAAGAAAACCGTTGGTAGCAGATTTTAATTTTTTCTAACTTTAAACCCTTAAAAACCCTTTTAATAATTTTCAATTTTCAATCAAATTCTAAATTCTAAACTTAATTTTTTCGTAGATTCGGATATGCATTCGTAGATTCGGATAATATATTTCACATTCGTAAATTCGTAACAGATTCGTAATTCGTTGATGTTTCCCGTAATTCATTGATATGCCCTGCATTCGAACATTTGCAATAGATATATTTGACTATCTTTTAAAAATAAAATAGAATAAATTATTCGTAGTTTGTATATT
>DAOSAR010000001.1:168235-171463 GCA_035360455.1 Candidatus Pacearchaeota archaeon
TATTTGACTATCTTTTAAAAATAAAATAGAATAAATTATTCGTAGTTTGTATATTTGAATAGATTAATAAATTCGTAGATTTTTATGGCAAAAAAAATAAAGAATCAAGTAGATACAAATTTAGAAGATACCGTTGAGAGTATAAAAGAAAAATTTGGAGAAGGCGCAATTATGAAGTTGGGAGAAGTGAGAGCGGTAGATGTTGAAGCAATTCCTACTTCTTCTTTGTCACTAGATTTAGCTCTAGGAGTTGGCGGTATTCCCAAAGGAAGAATTATTGAAATTTTTGGACCAGAAAGTTCTGGGAAAACAACTTTAGCTTTACATATTGTTGCCGAAGCTCAAAGACGAGGCGGGGTAGCTGCTTTTATTGATGCTGAACATGCTCTTGATCCTGAGTATGCAAAAAGAATTGGTGTTAATGTTGATGAACTTTTGATTTCTCAACCAGATACTGGAGAACAAGCATTAGATATTGTTGAAGCATTGGTAAGATCTAGAAAGATATCGGTAATTGTTGTTGATTCAGTGGCTGCTTTAACTCCTCGAGCAGAAATTGAAGGAGAAATGGGAGATCAACAGATAGGGTTACAAGCGCGTTTAATGAGTCAGGCATTGCGCAAATTGACAGCTATTACTGCAAAAGCTGGCACTTCTATTATTTTTTTAAACCAGATAAGGATGAAAATTAGTACTTTTGGTTATGGCAATCCCGAAACTACGCCTGGTGGTAAAGCTTTAAAATTTTACGCTTCAGTTAGAATCGAGCTTAAACCAATTGCAAAAATCAAAAGAGGTGATGAAGTTATAGGGAATCGAATTAGAGCAAAAGTAGTAAAAAATAAAGTTGCTCCTCCGTTTAAAACTGCTGAGTTTGATATTATGTGGAACGAAGGGATTTCAAAACTTGGTGATATTCTGAATACTGGGCTTAAGTATGGGGTAGTTGAAAAAAAAGGCAATACCTTAGAATTTCAGAGTACAAAGCTTGGAGTAGGCACAGAAGCAGCTAAAAAATTTTTAGTTGAAAATCCAAAAATGGTAGAAAACATTAAAAAAGCAATAATAGAAAAATGGCAAGAAGAGAGAAAACAAAACAATTTGCAAGGGAAAAATCAGCCGGAGCAATAATTTTCCGAAAAGAACCCTTCGACACAACTCAGGGTAAAAAAGTAAAAATTTATTATCTCCTTTTACATTATCCCTCAGGACACTGGGATTTTGCTAAAGGCCACATTGAGAAAGGGGAAAGCGAAAAAGAAGCAGCGAAGAGAGAGATTGAAGAAGAAACTGGCATAAAAGATGTGAATTTTATTTCTGGTTTTAGAGAAAAAATTACTTATTTTTTTCGTAAAAGTTATGAAAATCAAAAAAATCCGCCTTTAATTTTTAAAGAGGTGGTTTTTTATTTAGGAGAGACACGAGAAAAAGAGGTCAAAATTTCTGAAGAACACATTGGCTATCAATGGTTGCCTTATGAAAAAGCAATTAAAAAAGTTACTTTTAAAAACGCAAAAGAAATTTTGAAAAAAGCCAATGAATTTCTTAAAAATTCTCAACTTTTGCAAAAATGCTGAAAATTTGACAAAGATTCTTTTTTGTTTTATCTTTTGAAATAAAAGGAGGGATTAAATTAAAGCTCTTTTATATACATTAAAAGGAGGTGTAAGATATGGGAAAGTTAAAAGTTGTTAATCAGAAGGCGAAAATAGCTACAATTATTCAGTTCAAAGACTTATTTATGATTGCTGAATGGCAGAAATTTTACAATGAGTTATTTGGAATAAAAATTAATTTTTCCAATATCTCAATTCCAGAGAGAAAGAAAGGTTTTAATCGTCTAATTATTGTGGCGCAAGGAATAACTCCTCAACAAATTTACGATAAATGCGCAGAGTTTTTTTTCTGCTGGAAATGTACTTACCAAAATCTTGATGAGTGTGTTTATTCTGAACGAAGCGCTAAAAATGGTTCGTATGCTGTTTGGTTTCGAAAAGTAATTGAGCCGGATAGAGAGTTGAGGAGTCTTTCAGCTAATAATTTAAAAAAGAGAGGCATTGTTGGAATCACTCTTGAAGAAAGGCTTTTAATGGAGTTAAAATATTTCAAAGAAACTGGTAATCACTTAGATAGAAAATATATTACTCTTTGTTCTGGATCACGCTATTCAAATGGTGCTATTCCAGGCGTTCATTGGGATTCAGTAGATTGTGAATTGGGTGTTGGTTGTTTATCGCCTTGGTTTTCTAATTTTGGACTTCGTTCCCGACGAGCAATTCTTTAATCTTTAATATTATTAAAGCGGGTTTAGTAGAGCTGAACCCGCTTTTTTAAAACATGTTCTTTAAAGAAAAAGTTTTAAACATAGTTAAACAAATTCCCGAAGGGAAAACAATGACTTATAAAGAAGTAGCAAAATTAGCTGGTTCTCCTCACGCATGGCGATCAGTAGGAAATATTTTAAATAAAAATAAAAACCCCCAAATTCCTTGTCACAGAGTAATTAGAAGTGATGGGAAAATTGGAGGATATAATAGGGGAGAAAAAAAGAAAAAGTATTTATTAAAAAAAGAAAAAGCAATTTAAAATTATTTCTTAACTTTCTCCACAATTTTTTTAAAAATTTCAGGCTTATTTTCTGCTAAATCTGCTAAGATTTTTCTGTCTATTTCAATGTTATTTTTTTTCAAAAGATTTATAAATTTACTATATGAAAGACCAAGCTCTCTTACGGCAGCATTAATTTTTATTTGCCAAAGTTGGCGGAACTCTCTTTTTTTTCTGCGCCTGTCTCGATATTGATAAGTCCAGGCATGCGCTAAAGCTTCTTTTGCTTGACGATATTTTGTTTTTCTTCCCCATTTAAAACCTTTGGCTTCTTTCAAGGTCTTTTTCTTTTTATTTTTTGCTACTTTTGAAGACTTGACTCTTACCATATTATATAAAATATCAACGAATTACGAATTTAATACGGATATACGAATAGTTGCACAATCCGTGCTATTAGCATCATTATTATAATTTTTTCTTTTTCTTATGAGGAGCAAAATTCATCATTTTCTTGATTTGTTTAGCGGTAGTTTTATCAAGCTCAACCCACCCTCGTGATTGACGAATTTTATCTCCTGATTTTTTTGCTCGAAAGTGATTCTGACCAACTGGTCGATGTAAAACTTTTCCGGATTTTGTAATTTTAAAACGTTTTGTAACAGCTTTTCTTGTCTTCAT
>DAOSAR010000001.1:171563-179618 GCA_035360455.1 Candidatus Pacearchaeota archaeon
CTTTTCCGGATTTTGTAATTTTAAAACGTTTTGTAACAGCTTTTCTTGTCTTCATGATATCTATCAACGAATAACGAATTTATACGAATATACGAATCTCTTAATACACCCTTAAATTCGCATTCGTAAATTCGTAACAGATTCGTAATTTGTTGATTATTATTTCTTTGAGATGATTATTTCCATTCCTCTTGGAGTTTTTTTAATCTCGCTTTCTCTTTTTATACTCGTTTTTTCTTCAATTTTTTGAAGGAAAATTTCTAATCTTTCTCTTGCAAAATCTCTCATTCCTTTTTCTCTTCCCTTCAAAAATACTTCTACCTTTACTTTATATCCCTTTAAAAGGAATTTATTTGCTAAGTCTACTTTTGTTTCAAGATCATGTTCAGCAATCCTTGGCGAAATTCTTACCCCTTTTAATTTTCCAGCTTTTTGTTTTTTTCTTTGGTCTTTTTCTTTTTTTTCTTGCTGATAAAGATACTTTCCAATTTTCATTACCCTACAAACTGGAATTGGAGCATTACTTGAAACTTCTATTAAATCTAAATCGCGCTCCTTTGCATATTGGAGCGCTTTTTCTTTTGGAACAATACCTAAATTTTTTCCTTCTTCAGAAATTAATCTTACCTCAGCAGCTCTTATTTGATTGTTAATGATTGGATTCTTAATATGCCGATTATAATTTATTAATAAAGATTTATTGTGGAGGCGAGGAGTAGTGAGCTCCTATCCAGGAAAATTTTTTAAAATAATACTACAGGCTTAGCCTGATTTAGCTTTTGATTTATAAACTTTAAAATCAGGCAAAAAAGTTTATAAATCATGCTTGAAAGATTTTGATAAGTTATTCCAAGCAAAAATAACTTATCTTTTCTCGATTTTATCACGCCTAACCTCTTTATCGAGAAATCAAGAGGTTAAACGTCTTGCACTAGGCAAGAGCTAAAGCTGGAACGCTAAATGCATTTGCTAAAGCGTTCTTTGCTTTTTGAAATAAGTTTGCACTTATCTTTGATCAAATTTTATGAGGTTTTGATCAGCCTCAGCCTGCTTATTTTAAAAGAACTTCCTGTCGAGTCTTAAACGCCCCCAGTTCTTTTCATTGCTCTTTCTCGCTCTCTTTCAAACTCTCTCTCTTTTATCTTTTCTCTTTTGTCAAATTTCTTTTTCGCTTTTGCAAGTCCAATTTCTATCTTAATTTTACCCCTTTTATTATAAGCCTTAAGAGGCACTAATGTCAAGCCTTTCTGTTTTTGTTTTCCAATTAAACTTTTTATTTCACTTTTCTTTAAAAGCAATTTTCTTGTTCTTGAGGGGTCGTAATCTTTTGGAGTGTTATTGGGCTGATACGGAGGAATCGTAGCATTAACTAAAAAAGCTTCTCCATCTTTAATAATTACAAATGCACCTCTTAAAGAAATATGACCGGTTTTTACTGCTTTTACCTCAAACCCAAAAAGTTCGATTCCTGCCTCATATCTCTCAAGAATCTCATAATCGAAATATGCTCGTTTATTTTTAGCAAAAACTTTAGTCATAATTAATATTATCCGAACAATACGAACGAATAATTTATCCGAATGCATCTGAATGAAAATTCGTAGATTCGGATATCGATTTGTACATTCGTACTAGACTCGTAATTTGTTGATGTTTTTTTATTCGTTGATGTAATTTATTTCCTAATATGTTAAAATATTTTTATGCAAAAATCTCTTGGCCAAATTGGTGAAGAAATTGCTTCTCAGTACCTTCAAAAAAAAGGTTACAAAATTTTAGAAAGAAACTACAAAAAACCGTGGGGCGAAATTGATATTATCGCAAAAAAAGATAAAGATATTATTTTCGTAGAAGTAAAAACTTTATCATCGACTAGCAGTTTTTTGCCGGAAGAAGAAATTACTTCTCGAAAGAAAAAAATTCTTATAAGAACGGCAAAACTTTATCTAGCAGAAAAAAAATATTCTTCTAAGCAAAGATGGCAAATTGATGTAATAGGAATTGAAATGATAAATGAAGGTAAGTGTCGTTTAAGGCACACAAAAAACGCGATAGAAGAATAACTTATAACTAAGACCTTAAAAGGCAGTTTTTCGATGGTGCTTCAGAAATCCCAAAATTTCTAATGGGACGTGGTCGAAGAAATACGTTTTTTTTATAAGCGTTGCGTTCATTGGCCAGAGATTGAGGGTATTGAAACTGGAATTTGGTTTATATTTGTTGTATTTTCTGTTTGATCCGTTGAGCTGTTGGTTTGTGGCTGAGTTTGTGGCTGAGTTTGTGGCTGAGTTTGAGTTTGATTAGAATTATTCTCGGTTGAGGTATTAGTATCTTGATTTTGAGTAGTATTAGTTTCGATTGTTGTTTGACTTTGACTTTCTGTTGCTTTTAACCATGCTTGAACTCCTGCTTCCCAGTTTTTTGTCATCGGATCATCAAATGGATTTTTAGGATAATCACCTCGTGGATCATCTTTATTTACCCACCATAAAATTGAATGAGGCCCAGGCAAAACGCCATCTAAAATTGGTTTACCAGTTTTAACTGGTTTTGGTGAGGTAAAAGCTTTTTGAGTAGTATTTGCTTCTGCCTTTTTCATAAAAGTATTCCAAATAGGTGCTGCTACATAAGATCCATCAGCTTTGCCTTTCATTGCGGTGTTGTTATTATTGCCAACCCAAACGCCTGTTACTAAATCTCTTGTATAACCAATAGTCCAACCATCGGTTATTTTTCCATTTATTGCCGCTGTTCCAGTTTTGACTGCAGTCCAAGAATTAAGATAGAGTTTTGATCTTGCGCCAAACATAGGTGCTCTTAAACTATCATCAGATAAGATAGAATTAATTTGACGACAAATTTCTGCGCTAAGAACTTGAACCGGATGGATTTCTGGTTGATAAATAATCTCGCCAGCAGCATTTTCAATTTTTAAGATATAATTTGGCAGATAACGAACCCCTTCTGTAGCAAAAACTCCATAGGCAGAAACTAACTCAAGAGGAACAATATCTTTTGCTCCAATAGCCATCCCAAGACCTGGAAGGTTGCTATCCAATGTTGGGTCGAAACTGTTTATCATTCCCATACTTTTTGCTGTGTTTACTGTTTCATTAATTCCAGCGAGATAAAGAGTTTTAACTGCCGGGATGTTTAAACTTTGAGCCAAAGCCTCTTTCATTTTAATTGGTCCTCGCTGTTTTAAATCATAATTCTCTGGAATATAGGGTTCTCCAGTTAAATTGAAGTTAGTTTTTACATCCCAAAGAATTGTATCCGGTGTATAACCCTTCTTGAAAGCTGTAGCATAAACAATCGGTTTAAAAGCCGAACCAGGAGATTGAAAGCTTAATCCTTCTTCTGGGGTCCAAATATTAACTTGGCTTTCATTGTAATTTCTTCCTCCAACCATCGCTAAAATGTCGCCATTATTTGGGTCTATTGAAACTAAAGCAGCATTTTTTGCTCCATAAGATTTTTCATTTTTTTGTGCCCACTCATTTATACTTTCTTCGGCTAGGTTTTGTAAACCTATATCTAGGGTAGTGGTTACTTTTAATCCCATTTGATTATAGTTTTCGCCATACATTTCTTTCAATTGATTTTCTACTTCATCTGTGAAATAAGGAGCTTTTTTAGTTTGAAGTAAAGGATTCAAAGTAATTTTTTCATCTTTAGCTTTTTCTGCCTCTTCTTTTGTAACAAAATTTAATTCTACCATTCGATCTAAAATCCAATTTTTTCGTACTTCTCTTTCTTTTTCGTTTTTAAGATAATAACTTGGCGAACGAGGAAGACTAGCTAAAGTTGCTGCTTCAGCTAAAGTTAAATTAGAGGCTGGCTTCTGAAAATAACCTTCCGAAGCTGCTTCAATTCCGTAAAAAACTGATCCATAAGAAATTTCATTTAAGTAAGCTTCTAAAATTTGATCTTTCGAATATTTTCTCTCTACCTCAAGTGCCATAATTGCTTCTCTTATTTTTCTTGTAATTGTACGAGGAGCTGGACCAACTATTTCAATTTCTCCTTTTTCGTTGATTTTTGTATCAAGAAAAGCAATATTTTTGATAAGTTGTTGAGTAATTGTTGAGCCGCCCTGAATTGAACTTCCACGATGGAGCAAATCATAAGCTAACGCTCTTAAAATGGATTTAAAATCAATACCTGGATGATTATAAAAATCATCATCTTCAGCTGCAAGGGTTGCTTTTTGTAAGAGAGGCGAAATTTCACTAAGTTTCACATAAGTTTTCTTTTCTTCTCCAGCATCATATAAAAGATTAGACCCTGTCCGATCATAAATTTTAGTTGATTCCCCAATAATTCTTTCATTAAGATCTTCAAGGTTGGGAGTTTGACTAGCAAAATAAGCAAAAGCTCCTATTCCAAAAAGCAATATAAAAATGAAAATACCTCCAAGTATTTTGGGCCATAAATGGGGTTTTTTTTCTTTTTTGCCTTTCCTTCCTGAAAAATCTTTTTCTTCTGGAATAGTTGTTCGATAATATTTACGAGTAGGCATAGTGATAATACAAAGTTAATTGCTCGCTTTCTTTCAAAATTTTGCTCTGTTGCTCGGCTTTACCTCGCTTCGGGCTCGCTCTTAAGAAACCCTCGATTTCTTACTTCGCTCCTATTTTCCTATGTGGGAAAACCGGAGGTTTCCCCAGTCCATTTTGACATGGGACGCTTAGTTTATACTTCTTATTTTGCCTCTTTTTTTGAGATTTGACAAGGGTTTTTAATTTGTTAAAATAAGCTTATGGAATGGAAAAGTATTAATGAAGTTTTAAAAAATGTCAACAAAAGAGCAAGTTTTAAAAAAGGTCTTCAAACTTCTCTTTTGAAAAAAATTTTACAAAAGAAATTTCAAATCGATGATATTTCTTTAGAAGAAGGAATTTTGTCCATTAAAACTAAAAACTCTACCTTAGCTCAAGATCTTAATTTTCAAAAAGAAGAATTAAAAGGAGAATTAAATAAAGCTCTTGGCGAAGAAAAAATTAAAGAGATTATTATTAAAGTAGTTTAAAAATTAATCACTTTTTTCTCTTTGTTTTTTGGCAACAAAATTGTTGTTATCCGCTTTGAGGAGATATTTTTATTTTTTGTAAAATACCTCATTGTAAGTGATTAACTTAATATTTATGAACTCCAAAACAAAAAGATCCGCTCCGTGGGTCTTGAGCAACAATTCCAAAAAATATCTTGGCATTCATATTATTACTGATTATTGCTGAATTTTGGTATGGGAAAATTATTGAGGATCCAAAAAGAATTCAAAATATTTTAATCACAGCAGCAAAGCAAGCAAATAACACTCCTTTAGAAGTGACTGTTCACAAATTTCAACCTCAGGGCATTACTGGGGTTATTTTATTAGCTCAATCCTATATTGCTTTGCATACATGGCCAGAATTTAATTATGTCGCAATAGATATTTTTACTTGTGGAGACAAAACAAGTCCCCACAAAGCTTTGGATTATCTTAAACAAGAATTTCAACCTAAAAAAATAGAGATTAGAAAAATAAAAAGAGGCAAAGATCATGCTTACAGAAAAAGATTTCAAAACAATTTATAATAAATTTGTAAAATTTAAATGTAATAATTTTAAAGAAGATATCGAAACCATGAGAAGATTTCTTTCTCTTGGCGTAAAAACAAATATCATTAAAAGCTCGCCAAAACTAGGAACTTATTTATATATATTTCAGTATCTTCCCAAGGCACCTAAAAAAAATTAATTTTGCAAAACCAATTTATGCTTATCTTTAGATTGCGCAAAAGACCTAAAATCTTGACAATTTTTTTAAATTTAATAGAATAAAAACGGATGATAAAGAAAATGAAAAGCACGAAAAATTTTTTTATAAATGGAAGTGGTTAAATTGCCTTTGTTTTGGTTTATTTTAAAATAAACGCCACTTCCAAGTGGTGTTTTTAAATGAAAAAGGTTTGAAGACAAAGGATTGTTCTTTAACAATTTAAAATAAATTAATTTAGTTTTTCCAAATTACTTTCTAATTTGGAGACTACAAAATTAAGGGTTTATGGAGGATGCCTTGGGAGATTAAGGCGAGGAAGGACGTGGGGTGCCTGCGATAAGCTTCGGGGAGGTGGCTACCAACCTTTGATCCGGAGATTTCCGAATGGGAAAACCCAGCGAGCACAAAATGCTCGTTACCTCGCATTTTGCTTAAAGCATCAAATAACAAGCACTAAATTTCAAACAAACACCAAGCACCAAATTCAAAACTTAAAACTGTTTTGAATTTTGGTCATTGGAATTTATAAGATTTGTTTGTTATTTGGAATTTGTAATTTGGAATTTCAAGCAGAATGCGAGGGGCGTACCCGCTGAAGTGAAACATCTCAGTAAGCGGAGGAAAAGAAAACAATCTTGCGCTTTGGCGTAAGACCATTCCCCTAGTAGCGGCGAGTGAAAAGGGAAAAGCCCAGAGCTTTGTGTATTACACAAAGCAGTTGTAAGTTAGATACATTCCAGTTTAATCTTGGCAAAGCGATAAAAATTGTAGTTTGATTAGTCGAAGGAGCCTGGAAAGGACCGCCATAGATGGTAATAGCCCAGTAGACAAAAATCACTACAACGCTTTGAGTATCTATACTTGAGTACCTCGAGAAATGAAAATCTTGAGGGAAGCAGGCTGAACTATTCAGCCAAGGCTAAATACTTAATCTCACCGATAGTGAACCAGTACCGTGAGGGAAAGGTGAAAAGTAGGGAGGTGATCCCGGTGAAATAGAACCTGAAACCATAAACCTACAAAGAGACGGAGCCCGTAAGGGTGACGTCGTGCTTTTTGCAGAACGAGCCAACGAGTTTTTATCCTTTCTTTGTTTAAGCGTTTTTTGCGCGGAGGCAAAGGGAAACCAAGTCTGAATAGGGCGTTGCCAGTTTTACTGGCATTAGAAAGGGTAAAAGACCCGAAACCAGGACGAGCTTATCATGGCCAGGGTGAACTCTGTAGAAATACAGAGGGAGGCCCGAACTCATACGCGCTGCAAAACGTTGGGATGAGCTGTGATAAGAAGTGAAAAGCTAATCGAGTCTGGTAATAGCTGGTTCTCCTCGAAATAGCTTTAGGGCTAGCCTCTTTTTTTCCTTGCGGGGGTAGAGCACTGGATGGAATATTGTGCCTTCGGGTAGATATTCTAACCAAACTCCGAATACCGCAAGTTAGAGAAAGGGAGTAAGACTACGGGGGCTAAGCTTCGTAGTCAAAAGGGAGAAAGCCCAGACCGTAATCTAAGGTCCCTAAATTCTTGTTAAGTGGTAAAAGAAGTTCTTCTGCTAAGACAGATAGGAGGTTGGCTCAGAGGTAGCCATCCTTTAAAGAGTGTGTAACAACTCACTATTCGATTGCCGAACCTCTTTGAGGGGAGGCCTGAGAAGAGAACTTTGTTCTCTTCGATTGCAGAGGGGCACTGAAGATTTATCGGGGCTCAAACAAGATACCGAAGATACGGATCCTTGTGCTTCGCACAAGGAAATTCCAAACACCAAGCACCAAATTTCAAACAAACACCAAGCACCAAATTCAAAATTCAAAACTATTTTGAATTTTGGTTATGGAATTTAAAATTTGTTTGTTATTTGGAATTTGTAATTTGGGATTTTCTCGCGCGGAGCGCGAGGATGGTAGAGGAGCGTTTTCTTTGCAGTGAAGTCAAAACGCGAGTTTTGATGGAGCGAAGAGAAGTGAGAATGTTGGCATGAGTAACCGCAATGCGTCTGAGAACGGCGCACACCGAAAATCTAAGGTTTCCTTGGCAATGGATATCAACCAAGGGTTAGGCGATCCTAACTTTGCAACCGAGAGGTTGCAGGGGATGGATAGTCGGTTAATATTCCGACCCTTCTTTATTAATTCCGAAGGAGTGACGAAGTGAAGTAGTTTGAGCGGATTATTGGATTTCCGTTCTTTACCTAAGAAGGCCTTATTGGAAAATCCGTAAGGCAATCCTTAGTTTATCTAAGGATGACTTCAAGGGTTGAGAAAATTCAGATTTTTCTGAAAATTCAAATGAGCTC
>DAOSAR010000002.1:0-39297 GCA_035360455.1 Candidatus Pacearchaeota archaeon
TTATTCAAAAAAGCAACGTCGGCATCGGGACAACAAGCCCAGGGCAAAAATTAGAGGTGAATGGCGGAATTCGGTTAAATACTACAACTGCCAAGCCTACTTGCGATAGTACAAGGCGAGGCACTCTTTGGTTTACTCAAGGAGCATCAGGCGCAAAAGATGCTTTGGAAGTTTGCGCCACAGCCGCAGATGATAGTTATGCTTGGCGAACAATCTATTAAATAAATCAACAAATCTTAATCTTGCGAGGTTCAACTTCGTAAACATACTTCGTAAACTCCAACGCCCAATGCATTAAAATAAAACATATCTTTTCGACTCCAGCTCGGAACTGAAATAGAACGAGATTATTTCTCGTTTTATTTTTTAAAGTTAATTCCATAAGACTGCCACATTTGCAAAGACAAAAATATCAAGCATCGAAATTATTGTATTGATAGTTTTTAATTGCTAAAAATTTTTTCTTTTGGTAAAATTAAAGAAATTATGCCTGAAGTTTCTTTGGAAAATAATAAAAAATTTTTAAAGATTTTAATCCCTGTTCTTTTAATTGTCGTTGTGGCAGTTGCTGTTTTTTTTGTTACTGGCGGAAATAGAGTAAAGGCAAGAGATACTCGCCGGGCTCAAGATCTTGAAAACTTAAAGCAAGCTTTAGAAGAATATTATAAAAAAAATTCAAAGTATCCTTATACAAAAGCTGGTTTTCCTTCTGATAGTGGTTTTTGCATTGAATATCTCATTGATCACCCATCAGACATTAACTTTAAAGATCTTTTAACAAATGATCAGTTTAAAGAATTGCCTCGAGATCCGATGTACAGCGAGGAAAAATGCGGCGGTAGCGGATATGCTCTTCCTGACTGCTATTGCTATATCTATCAAACAGGAGGAGATGATCAATATTTTAAAATATGGGCAAAAGCAGAAGAAGGAGAAAGATTTATTTCTGCTAAAAATGATGGAGGAAGAGAGCCAGCAATAATTGAAGTTTACAGCATTACCCAAGGATCTGCAGGAATTGAGTATCTGGGAAAATGGCTGGAAACTCTTTCTCCTGCTTTATGGGTGAGAGCTCAACTGCCAATTAAAAACGCAAGCGATAAAGAAATTTCTCAATATCAGATAATGGTAAAAGAAGCAGATCTTTTGCCTCTTATTTCTCGCGGTTTTGCTGAGTCTAACCCTATCAGATTTGCTGATAAAAAAGGCAATGAACTTTTTGCCTGGAAAGATTCTAATAATAACTGGTGGATTAAAATTGGTAAAGAACCAATAGCTAAAGACAATGATTGGATTCTTCTTTACTGGAAACTTGGTAGTTCTTTGCCAACTTCGCTTACGTGCGATCCCCAAGGAAAATGCAATAGCTATGATGAAGTTTTTGAAACGTCATTTCTTGATTCCTATCCAAGAAATTTAGTAGCTGAATGGTTAATGGATGAAGGTTCTGGCAATTATCTTTTAAATACTTTTAATCCAAAAACTCCTGCAGTTTACAGAGCTTCTGCTTTGCAGTTTGATGGAGTTGATGATTATATAGAAATTGGAAGTAACGAGAAAAAAAGCTCTCTTGCTCTTCAGGAAAAAGCAACCTATGAACTATGGTTTTATTCAAGAGAAAATAAAGAAGCAAGCATTATTACTCAGCGATACGATGGAGGAAATTTTTTGGGAAGAGGGATATCTGTTGGAAACGGAGAAATCAGCTTTTGGTCAAGGGACAGTGATTTAAATCAACATAAAATAAGCACTCCTTATAAATTAAATACTTGGTATCATATCGTTGCAGTTCAAGATGGCAATCTTCTTTATCTTTATTTAAATGGCCGTTTAATGAATACTTTTGATATGAAAACTAATATTGGCGTTGGATACTTGGGAAAAGGCGAAGGGAATAGATATTACAGCTATCACACGATTGGAAAATATACAGACGGCGGTTATTTCTTCAACGGAATAATCGATGAGGTGCGAATTTATAATCAACCATTAAACGCTGAAATTATTCAAAAACACTATCAGGGAGATTATTCTTCTGATGCTGAAGGATCTTTGGTGATGTATCAATCGTTTGAAGAAGGACCAAGTTGCGGGAATGATATTAAAGGGTGCCTTGGAGATGACTCTTCCAAAAAAGAGAATAATGGAACAATGAAGAATTTTAACGATACTACTCAATATGATAGCAAATCTTCTCCTTTGTCTGGCTGGACAACTATTGCTCCTCCTATCTGGCAAGATTCTTCAAACAGTGTTCAGTGGGATAACCAATCCGGCACTTATTTCAAAAAAGGATCAGCTTTAAAATTTAATGGCGATAGTATAATAACTACTTCTTTAAGTTATAATGGCTTTACTAAGCTAACTCTTGCAGCCTGGGTGAAACCATTATTGAAAGCAGATTTCATTCCTATTCTTGGCACTGCTATGGAAAATACTCTTGATTGCGGGATGACAATAGAAAATTCTAAAGTTTGTTTTCATGATTATTCTACTGCCAAAACTGACAAAAGTTATTGTTCAAGTAATGATCTTATTAATCTTGATCAATGGCAGTTTATTGTTCTTACCTACGATAGCTCTAATATAAAATTATATTATAATGGCCTTAATGTTGGCGGAGCAAAGTTTCTTAAAAACGGCACTTTTCAACCAGCAGTCATTGGGAGAACTAATAACCAAAATAATAAAGGTTTTGTTGGCTTCATTGATCAGGTCCGAATATATAATACTGCTTTAACTTTAAACGAAATCGGCGCTCAATATTATCATTCAAAATGCGCTGTTTCTGGCGATAATTGCGATCTTGCAAATGATCCTGGCTGTCGCCAAGCTTGCGGCGTTATAGTTGAACTTAAAAAATAAGAATATTTGTAAAAACCATCCCTCTACTCTTGACAAAATTTATATTTATTGATATAATATAGATGGTTCTTTAAAAAGGAGGTGCAATGATGATGATGAAAAAACATCTAAAATATTTCATCATTGTGGCAGTGGTAATATTGGTACTCTTTGGGATATGTGAAGGTTCCTTCGCTCAGACTAATCAGGCTGGAAACAATAATAAGGCAATAGAAACACAAATAAAAGCTCTTGAAAATCAAATTGAAACTCTCAAAAAGCAGCTTAATGATCAACAAACTCAACAAACCTCAACTTATAATATTGCAGTAATGCCGATTCGAAACGCAGGTCGTATTCCCGAAGTTCGTAATGGATTAAGAGTAATGATTGTCAGCGCTTTACAGGAAAGAGGAATTTCGACAGTTGAATCTCTTGATCGTGAAACTCAACAGATGGTTGAAGCTCAACGTCGAGCAATGAAACGTGGTTATGTTGATCCCAAACAAACTCCTCAACAAGGTAAAATGGTTGGCGCGAAGTATTTCTTAGCAGGCGAAGTTGTAAAGTATCAAGAAGATGATCAGAGACAAAACCTTGGCGGTTTATTTTCTGACCACAAGATTAATGTTTGGCTTCGAAGATCAGTTGGTTCTTTGGTAGTCGACTTTAGACTTATTGACGCTCTAACTGGCGTTGCTGTTGATTCTTTCAGAACCGAAGCTTTGGTAGAAGAAAGAAACATTGATGGAGCTTATGTTAAAAACGTTAAAGTAAATGCTAGAAGCTATGAACAGACGCTTCCAGAGAAAGCTGCTCGAGAATGTGTTCGTCAATGCGCTGAGCATATTCAACAATTTATTAATCCCAACGGAGTGTAATAAAAATGCTTTTCAAAACCTTAAAACATATCTCTTATAATTCCCAAAGAAGTATCAAAATTACCTAACAAGCTCTCGCTTTTTTAAGCGAGAGCTCTTTTATTTTTATTTGACTTTTAAAAATATTTTTGATAATTTATACTAATATGGTAGAAGAAACAATTTTTTATATTTTAGCTTCTATTTTCCTTGGGCTTGCAATAATCTTTCTTTGCGTTTTGCTTTATTCATGGATAAAGATTTTAAGGGATTTCCGGAAGACAAGCTCTAATATTAAAGAAATGAGCGAGGATTTGAAAGAAAAATTGAAAAATTTTTCAGGAATAGCGGCAGGGCTGGCGGTTTTGAGTGAAAAAATTATAAAAATGTATTCAAAAAAGAAAAAAAAGGACAAAGGTCAAAAAAAAGAAGAAGATAGCTCATCTAAATAAAAAAATATGGCAGAAAAACCTCAAAAAAAAGATTCTGGTAAAAAAATAACAGCAGGTCTTTTTGCTGGAGCAATTGCTGGCTTATTAGCTGGGATTTTGCTTGCACCAAAAGAAGGAAAAGAGACAAGAGAGGAAATAAAGAAAAGAATCGAAAAAAATAAATTTGCAAAAGAAGTAATGAAAAGATTAGGAAAAGTTGGTGAAGTTACTAAAGAAAAATATAATCAGGTAGTAGACGAAGTGACGGATGTTTATAAAAGAGCAAAAAAAGTAAAAGACGAAGATTTGAAAGAAATTGTTGATGATATAAAAAGTCATTGGCCAGAAATTGCTAAAAAGCTTAAAACACCAACTAAGCAAGCAAAAAAGGGGAAATAAGTCGGGATAAGTCAGTAAATAAGAATTTATTACGAATACGGATTTAAGGGTGATTAAGAGTGATTTTAAGGGTTGTTAATAAGATCTGCGATTCGTACGGCATAAAATCCGTATATTTGCATTATTATTTAAAAATTTAAAATTTAATAGAAATTATATGGAGCAACAAAATACAGAAGAAAAAAACATAAAAACTAAAAAAAATATTAATTTCTGGATACCTGTAAGTATTGTCTTATTTTTGCTTTTACTTACTTCTATTTGGTTTAATGGTTTTGGTTTAAAAAACCTTGTTTTTAAAAACTCTGATAAAGTAGCAGAAAAAGCATTGGATTTTATTAATAAAAATATGCTTGCTGAAGGGTATACCGCTTCTTTAATTGAAAGTAAGCAGTTAGAAAACGGCCTTTATGAAATAAGATTTAAAATTGAAGATCAGAATTTTACATCTTACGTTTCAAGCGATGGCAATATGCTTTTTCTTGAAGGAATAGAAATGACTTCAGCAAATTCCTCATCAACTGAAGAAGAAACTCAAGATATTCCAAAAAGCGACAAGCCAAGTGTTCAGTTATTCGTGATGTCTTACTGCCCTTATGGTTTGCAAGCTGAAAAAATGTATTTGCCAGTGCTAAACTTACTTAAAAATAAGGTAGAAATGAGCATTCATTTTGTAAATTATGCGATGCATGAAAAGAAAGAAATAGATGAAAACCTAAGACAATATTGTATTCAAAAAGAAGAGCCCGATAAATATTCCAATTACTTGAATTGTTTTGTAAAAGCTGGAGATTACGAAAATTGTCTTAAAGAAGCGCAAATAGATGAAACAAAACTAGATTCCTGCATTACCCAAACTGATCAAGAATATAATATTACCTCTCAATACAATGATAAAAACACATGGCTTGGTGGCCAATATCCAAAATTCGATGTTGAAACTGAGCTAAATGAAGAATACAATGTTCAGGGTTCTCCTACAATTGTAATCAATGGCAAGGTTGTGAATATAAATCCAAGATCCCCAGAAAAATTTAAAGAAGTAATTTGCCAAGCGTTTAACAATCCTCCAGAAGAATGCTCTCAAAAGCTTTCTGAAGAAGCTGCTTCAACAGGATTTGAAGAAGAAAGCGGATCAACGAGTGGAGGTAGCTGTGAATAAAATTTATTATTATAAAATTATGGATCCAATAAATTTAGTTTGGATAGTTCTTATTATAGCAATAATAAGTTTTATCATTTATTATCTCTTACAGCCAGAAAAAAAGCAGGAAACAGAATCAAAGAAAAAATAAATTTTTAATACTGCTAAAATTTTTTCATTTTTATGAAAAGAGTTCTTTCGAAAAACGCTCCTAAGTTTTTGGGCAAAAAAATTAAAGTTTGTGGCTGGGTTAACTCTCGAAGAGATCATGGGAAAATAGTTTTTTTAGATCTAAGAGATAAAACAGGAATTTTGCAAGTGGTTTCTGAAGCAAACTTAGTTGAAGGACTTCGAGATGAATATGTTTTAGAGGTTGAGGGAGAGATTAAAAAAAGACCAGAAAAAATGATAAATCCAGAATTAGAAACTGGCAAAGTTGAGCTTGAGGCGGAAAAAATAAAAGTTTTAAGCAAAGCTGCAAAATTGCCCTTTGACCTTCAAAAACTAAACTGTGCATTGCCAAAAGTTTTAGATTATCGGCCAATTACCTTAAGGAATAGAAAAATTCAAGCTATTTTTAAGGTCCAAGAAGAAATAATTTCAAGCTTTCGGGAAGCTCTTAAAAATTTAGATTTTACTGAATTTCAGGCACCAGCTATTGTGCCGTCAGCTACTGAGGGAGGAGCAGAAGTTTTTCAGATTGATTATTTTCAAAATAAAGCTTATTTAGCTCAAAGTCCTCAACTTTATAAACAAATTTTAGTGGCAGTTTTTGAAAAAGTTTTTACCGTAACTAAAGCTTATCGGGCAGAGCCAAGCATTACTACTCGTCATTTAACAGAGTACATCAGCTTAGATGCTGAAATGGGATTTATTGAGTCCTGGGAGGACTTAATGGATGTTTGCGAATTAACTATTAAAAGAATATTTTCAAACGTGGAAAAAAATTGTCAGAAAGAATTAAAAATACATAATGCTTCAGTGCCAAAAATAGAAAAGAAAATTCCAAGATTAAAAATGCGCGAAGCTCAGGAAATTATTTTTCAAAGAACTCAAAGAGATCACCGAGAAGAAATGGATTTAGACCCAGAAGACGAAAAAGAAATTTGTCAATTTGCAAAAGAAAAATATAATTCAGATTTAATTTTTATTACTCATTATCCTACAAAAAAAAGACCTTTTTACACTCACCCTGATCCTGAAGATCCAAATTATACTTTAAGCTTTGACTTGCTTTTCCGAGGATTGGAAATTGTAACCGGTGGTCAAAGAATTCACCAATATAAAAAATTAGTAGAGAATATTAAAAAATGGGGCAACAAACCTGAAGATTTTGAATTTTATCTACAAGCATTTAAATATGGAATGCCGCCAGAAGGAGGTTTTTGCTTAGGGGCAGAAAGAATAACAAAACAACTTTTAGGATTAGAAAATATTCGCGAAGCAAGCTTGTTTCCTCGAGATATGTCAAGAATAGATAAAAGGATAACAAAATAAAATTCTAATGACCAAATTCCAATTTCCAATTAAATACTAAATCCCAATGTTCAAACTAAATTACTGTTTAAAACATTTGGTAATTATAATTTGATTGGTCATTGGTTATTAGAGTTTGGCATTTTAAATAATTATGAAATTCATCGTTCATACTGATGGAGGAGCAAGAGGAAACCCTGGACCAGCAGCGATTGGAGTAGTTATTCAACTCCTAACTAACAACCTACAGCTAACAACTGAAAAGCAATATTCAGAATATATTGGTAAAGCAACTAATAATGAAGCCGAGTATATGGCTATTATTTTTGCTTTAAAAAAACTTAAACAACTTTTTGGAAAAAATAAAATAAAAAATTTAGAAGTAGAAATTTATTTGGATAGTCAACTTATAGCAAGACAACTTCAAGGAAAATACAAAATCTTAGAAAAAAATCTTCAGCCTTTGTTTTTAAAAGTGTGGAACTTGAAAACAGAATTTAAAAATGTTAATTTTAATTATGTTCCAAGAGAAAAGAATAGGGAAGCAGATAAATTAGTAAATGAAGCACTAGACAACTTAGAACGTAGAATTTAGAATGTTAAAGGAAAATAAGGAAATTTTAAGGTTATTAAGGGAACACGATTTAAAAATTAAAAATTTGAAATTAAAAATTTAACATGGCGCATTCGTCTATCGGCAGGACGCCAGGCTTTCAATCTGGCAAGATGGGTTCGACTCCCGTATGCGCCATATCAAAGGCGCCCTAATTGGGCGCCATTTTCTTATTCAAAAACTACTTTTTCTTTAAAATCTTCTAATTTTTTTTGAAGGAGTGGATAATTTTTTAATTCCGGATCTTTTCCTAAGATTTTTTCTACCTCATTTTTAACATCTTCAACTAAAGAAGCATCAGAGAGCGAAGCCATTGCCAAATCCGGTATTCCTGCCTGCCGAGTTCCAATAAAGTCACCAGGCCCTCGAATCTTTAAATCTTTTTCAGCTAATTCAAAAGCATTTTGAGCTAAAGTAATTGCTTTTAATCTTTGCCAAGTTCTTTTTGCGTGAGATTCAGTAAACAAAAAACAATAACTTTGATGTTCACTCCTACCAACCCTTCCTCTAAATTGATAAAGCTGTGCTAAGCCAAAGCGATCTGCTCCTTCAATGATCATTACTGTAGCATTGGGAACATCAATTCCAACCTCAACTACTGGTGTTGAGACTAAAATTTGAATTTTTCCTTCTTTGAAATCCTTCATCACTTCTTCTTTTTCTTTTGGTTTCATTCTGCCATGCAAAAGTCCTAATTTTAAGTCAGGAAAAACTTCTTTTTTTAATCTTTTAAATTCTTTTTCAGCTGCTTTAACTTCAGTTAAGGAAAGATAAACTCCAAATTGACTTTTTAAGGATGAAGGTTTGACTAACTTTTTTGATTCTTCTATTAAGGGGCAGATAATAAATCCTTGCCTTCCTTTTTGAACTTCTTTTCTTAAAAAATCATAAACTTTTTGGCGGTCTTTTGAAGGAACAATTTTAGTCAATATCTTTTTTCTTCCTTTTGGCAATTGACGAATTTGAGAAATTGAAAGATCTCCATACAATGCCAAAGCCAGCGTTCGAGGAATTGGAGTAGCTGTCATTGAAAGAGAATGGGGGATTAGTTGTTTGTTGTTGGTTTTAGAATTGCGTAAGAGTTTTGCTCTTTGTTCTACTCCGAACCTATGCTGTTCATCGACAACAACAAGTCCTAAATTTTTAAAACTTACTCTTTCCTGAATTAAACTATGAGTGCCAATTAAAATGTCAATCTTCTCATCTTTAATCATCTCTAAAAATTCTTTTTCATCTATTTTTTTATCAACAATTTGCTCTTCGTTAGTTAAAAGATTTTTTTCTTCAATTTCATTTGCTAATCTTGCTTCACTACTTGTTAAGAGACCAATTTTTACTTTTAATCCCTTAAAAAGTTTTTTGAATTCCTTAAAATGCTGTTCAGCCAAAATTTCTGTTGGAGCCATTATCGCTACTTGATAGCCATTTTTTACCGTAACAAAAGAAACAAGAGCTGCAACCACTGTTTTTCCAGATCCAACCTCGCCCTCAAGAAGCCGCGACATCGGTGAGCCTTTTTGCATATCATCTAAAATCTCTCTGATGACTTTCTTTTGATCTTCAGTAAATGAGAAAGGTAAATTTTTTTTAAATTCTTCGATATATTCAGCTTTTGGAATAATTTTTGGAGCTTTTTGAGATTGAATTTTCTTTTTTTGTTTTTGATAAAAAAGCTGGATTAAAAATAGTTCTTCAAAAGCAAATCTTTTTTTAGCAATCTCCGCCTCTTTTTGTGTTTTTGGAAAATGGATTTGAAAAAGTGCTTCTTTGATTTCTGGAAAATTTTTCTCTTTTAAAATTTCCTCAGGCAAAAATTCTTCTATTTTTTGAGCATATTTTGGAAGCAAAGTCCAGATAAGCCGTCGAAGATAGCGAGAAGATAATCCTTCAGTTTCTGGATAAACTGGCACCAAACCCTGAGTGTGAATAAAGAAATTTTCCTCATCTTCTTCATTATTTGAATCATTAATTTTTTCATAAGCTGGACTTGAAAGAAATATTCCACTGTTTGATTCTTTTACTTTTCCTACAAAACTTCCTTTTGTTCCTTCTTTGAAAGTTTTTGCTAAATACGGTTGATTAAACCAAACAGCTTTTATTGTGCCAGTTTCATCTTCAATTAAAGCTTCGGTTAAAAACATTTTTCTTTTTGGAGTTCTTCTTGTGCTAATTTTTTTAATTTTTCCCTCAATAGTAACTTCTTCGCCAATTTTAACTTCGCTAACTTTTTTTAAGTTAGAAAAATCATCATAGCGGAAAGGGAAATGGTAAAAAAGATCTCCTAAGGTTTTGATTCCTAATTTTTGGAGCCTTTTTACATAAACAGGACCAACATATGGAAAAGATCCAATCGACTGACTAAGCACATCCATTTTTTAGTTTAGAAATGAAAATTGAAAATTTACTAATGTATATGTCCCCAGGAGGACTCGAACCTCCAATCTCAAGGTCCGCAACCTTGTGTTCTGTCCATTAAACTATGGGGACAGTTTTGGTTTCGAGCATCCCTCAAGACACCAGTAATTTTACTTCGTAAAATTCTGGTTTCTTGCGTCAGTCACTTCGTTCCTTCCTATCTTCCCGAAACCAAAACATGGGAGGAACCCATACCCCATAATAGTTTTGGTTCCGTAATAGATTCGTAATTCGTTGATTTGTTATAGTCCTAATTTTTTACCAATCGTGTCGAATGCATTTCTTTGAGCTTCTTTTTCGGGAAGATAATTTAAAAGAATATTTTTTACTCTAATAATGTCTCGCTTATACAAAGGAAGGCTAATATAAGAAGGAAAATTTTTTTTATTTTTAATATAAACTTCTACTGGCTCTTCGAATATCCAAAAACTTTCAAGATTTTTCCAGGGGAAAAGTTCATTTTCTATTTTAATGCCTCTTTCAATAATAGCGAAAGATTGTTCTTTAGATTGTCTTGGAAAGAAAAATATTAAAAAAATAATGACCGCTACTAACGCTGCTCCAAAATAATTTTTCTGCCATAAGAATAAAGCCATGCAAATAATTAAAAAACTAGTTATTCCTATCTGCCATTTTTTATCAATTTCATCTTCTTTTTTATATTTCCATTTGAAAAGAGTTTCCTGTGGCTCAGGGCTTGTTTCTTTTTTTTGGAGATCAATATGTTTTTCCATTTTGTAAGGTTATTAGTTGTAAAGTTATCTTAGGCAATGGTCGGCTACGGATGTAGCGCCAAAAGATTCTGGTTTAATTTTTACCTCAAAACCATTTCCTTTTACCATTCCCACTATTTCTTTTATCATTTCTTTCGTTTCTCCAACTTGGCCAATATCTGTATGGATTTCAAGATCTTTAAAATTATTAGGTTGTTTTTTTTGGAATTTTTTTTCTAATGCTTCTCTTAGTTTAGTTGCCAGGATTAAAGATTTCATTGTTTCTTCGTAAATTCTTGTTCTTAAGGTATATTTTTTTCCAGTTTTAGATTTTTGGTAAAAAAATCTTCCTCCTTTCCCTTGTCGATGAATAACAATAGCAGTTACAAATTCTGGATATTCTTTCCCTTCAGAATCAGTTCCTACAACTAGTTTATAAATTTCTTTTGGATCTTTCAATATAAAATCAACCAGGTTATCGACAACTTGATTAAAACTCATTTTTCCATATGTTGGGCTTTGAAAATAATCAGACATATTGTATTTGAATAGCCTTAGTGAATAGGCACATCCAATTTATATTCTAATTAGCGATTCCAATCTATATACCTCCTCGCAGATGTTTTAACAATACAGACAGGATAGATGACATCAAAATATTCAAGTTATTCGGATGCATTCGTAATTTCGGATTGCATTTTTATGTTTTTTTCTTTGCTTCTTCGATTGCTTTTTTTACTTCCTCAATATTTGGCTTTTTCGGTTTTTTAAAAGGAATCGGTTTCTTTTTGGGAAGTTCCGAAAGGGAAATTTGAGGAATTTCTCTTCTCTCTTTTTCTATTATCTTTTTAGTTTCTTCTGTTCCGCTCCAACGAGCAATTTTTTCTTCAACTTTTTCTCTTTTTGTTCCATATCGTTCACGAGAAACTTTGATAATTTTCTCTCGATAACTTTTTTCAGGCCTTTTCTGAGGAGGCAGAGTTTCTGCTGAAAATGGTCGAGAAGTAATTCCATCTACCATTAACTTTAAATATATATTATATTTTGGCAAATTTACAAGGTCGTGTAAATAAAATTCTGGTTTAAATTCTTTTTCTAAAAATTCTGCATCAGCTGCTCCCACTCGAAAAGAAACAATCGTGCCAATGTTGCCAAAAACCGCATCTCTAACTGTTTCTTCAAGCTGGCTAATATATTGATGGGCTAAAATAAGAGAAAGTCGATATTTTCTTGCTTCAGAAAGAATGGTGGCGAAAGATTCAGTAGCAAAATTTTGAAACTCATCTACGTATAAAAAGAAATCTTTTCTTTCCTCTTCAGGAATATCAATCCTTGACATTGCAGCTAACTGTAATTTTGTTATTAAGAGAGCTCCTAATAGCCTTGAAGGATCCTCGCCAATCCGCCCTTTTGATAAATTTAAAATTAAAATTTTTTCCTCATCCATTACTTTTCTCATATCAATGCTTGACTTTACCTGTCCAACAATATTTCGAATAAGTGGAGAAGAAATAAACTGCCCAACTTTATTTTGAATAGGAGCAACTGCTTCTTCTCTAAAGCGTGGAGGATACTGAGCAAATTCTTTTACCCAAAAAGATTTTATGGCCGGATCAGTAATTTTCTCAACAATTTTATCCCGGTACTCTTTGTCTGAAAGCATGCGATTAATTCCAAGCAAAGTAGTTCCTGGTACTTCAAGCAAAGCTAAAATAGTATTATTTAAAATATATTCCATTCTTGCACTCCAGACATCAGGCCAAATTTTTTTAAAAACCCCTAAAAGCCCTGAAGAAACTAAATGTCGTTTAGAAAAATCAACCCTTTCCATAACATTAAAAGCGATAGGATATTCAATATCTGCTGGATTAAAATAAATTACGTCATTAATTCGATTTTTAGGAACAAAATCTAACACTTTTTCAGCAAACTCTCCATGAGGATCAACAATTCCCACACCTCTTCCTTTTTGAATATCTTGAATTGCCATATTCTCCAAAAGACAACTTTTTCCCATCCCTGTTTTTCCAATAATATACATATGCCGACGTCGATCGTCGGTTTTTATTCCAAATACTTTTTCTTTTCCGTGATAAACTGTTTTTGCAAAATGGACCACATCTTCTTCTGCCATAAACTTTTAATTTATTGTTACGTTGGTAAATTTGGCGGTACTTCACCTTTCTTTAATTCAACACGAGGAACAGAAGCCGCAGGTACAACATTTTTTCCTGGGAAATGGTAAAGCGTTGCTAATTCTTCAGTGGAAAAAATATAAGGTCCGCGATGCCACGGCCAGAGTCTTTTTGTATAATGTCTGAAAATTTTCCTTCTTCTTACATAAAGACGTCTATCTTCAAAAAACCAAGGAGCAACCTTTGTTTTGCTTTTATCAGGAGTGAAAGCATTTAAATTTACTGTTGCAAATTGATTAAATGCTGCCATCGTTGAAGATACTCCTCTGGGTGGAGAATAAATATTGCGCTTGGCAATGTATAAAAAACGAATATTTCCTTCATAGACATATTTTCCGAGATTTTCTTCAATTGCCCGCAAAGCTTCTGCTTCGCCGGGACTTAATTTCATTAAACCGACATCTAACCCACTTGGCATTTTTTCTTCTGCTGCTGGTGGAATAGGTTTGCCCTCAATTAAAACTGTCCAAATATCAGAGGGAATTTTAGAAAGCTGAAGAGGCGCTAAAACTCCCGGCTTTTTTTCTTGAGGTCTTTTCATTATTTTATTAATAATTTTTTGCGCCTCTGCAATATAAGGGTGATCATCGTCAGTAACTGGTGAAGCTTTGATTTGAACCCAAACCTCTTCTCCTTCTTCTAAATTGCCAAAAGCTTCAAAAAGAGTAGCTAAAGGGTCTAATCTTTTTTCTTCCCGCGTCATTTCAGTTTCCCAATAAGTATAAGTTTTAATCGGATAAGCATCTGGTTTTACTAACTTTAAATCTGCTCCCCAAAGATTATAATCTTCATTAGGGATATCCTTCCCAAAGTTATTTACATAATCATCTACTTCTTTAATTTCTGCTCCCGGATATTCAGCCCAAATAGCTGATTTGACTAATTGTTGATGAGTAGAAGGCGTTCTAATATAAAAATGAACTTGATCTCTTTTTCCGACAATTTCAAAGCTATAATAAAGAAGGCCTTTACCTTCTACCCAATAGTCTTTAATGTTTGATGGAGTGTCGTATAGTGACCATAAAGAATGAAAAACATTCTCCATTGCTTTTGGAGTTTTCTCTATTTCTTCAGGAATTCTTATTTCAAGCATTGTCCACTTAATAGTATTTGACCAAAGATCTCTTTTTGCCCAAAGATAAAAATATTTTGCTGGAAAATAAAGTAAAATTGCTAGCCATAGCCACCAGAGCGAAGCTAAAAGATTAAGAAATTGCGAAAGAAGAAGGGGCATAATAAAAAATCAAATTTAAGATTAGAAATTAAATAAAATTAGTTATGTTCTATATTTTCCTTCTTCGGTTTTTTGGAAATATTGAAGGTTTAAAAGGATAGTGCTTTCTTTCACCAGTCTTTGTTTTTGAACTTCTTGAATGATCTTTTCCTTGGAGAGTGGCCCTTTTTCTCTTAAAATTTCTTCAATTACCTCTCTCACTGTTCCGTCTTTATAGCCCCATTCTTTAAGTCCGTAAGTTCCTCTTCCAACTAAAACAAAGTTTTCATTTTTAATAAGCTCATTATGAAGAGTATTCACTTGAATTGGTCTTTGAAGTTTTTCTTCAATTAGTTTTGCTAATTCCTGGAAGTGTAAAGGAGTTTTTTCTTTCTTTAGGACAAGATAAGCTTCATCGCGAACGCATCGTGGATTAATTTCTGGCCACCAGATGGGTCCATATTCTCCAAAAGGATTTTCTTCTATCTTTTTTGTTGCTTCAACAAAAGAAAGAATATGATTCTCTGGAATGTTTATTCTTAAAGATTTTTTTGCTTCTTTTTTACCTATTTCCAAAACTTCTTCTTTTTGGAATGTTTTTCTTTCTTTTTCCATAAATTCTATTAATAAGCCAACAATCCTTTCGGCAATATTTGAAGCTTCTGGTTTGGTTTTCCATAATGAATAAAAAGAAGGAGAATCGGGTTGGAATAAAAATGGTCCGCCAACTTTTAAGATAAGCAAAAGATACGGTTTAAAATCTGGTCCTGGGGAAAATGTTTTTTCTAAAAGATCTTCTTTTTTTAACCCTCCATTTTGATCAATAAAATGTTTAATTTCTATTAGTGGCTGTTTTAAATAAGAAAACTGAGGATTACTTTTAAAAAGTTCTAATCCTTTATTTTCAATTTGTCTTATCCTTTCCCGAGTAACACCAAAATCTTTACCAATTTTTTCTAAAGTTTCAGGTTGGTTTGAATTTTCTTCTTTGTTTCCAATGCCAAAGCGACGCGACAAAACTTCTTTATTGCGTTCAGGGAGTTCTTGCAAAATTCCATCAATAGTTTTTTTGCAATCATTAAGTTTCAAGTTATCCATATCTCTATAAGTATATTAAGCGCGAACTTCTTAAAAGGGGATTTACGTAGAAATATATGTGGGATTAATGCGGATAAAAACGTTATATATCCTTATTCTTTCTATCATAATTAAAATTTCTTCTCTTGTCAAATTAGAGGATTTGTGGTAAGATGGAACAATTATCAAGAAATCTATTTGAATATTTAAAATCATTGTTTATAATTTATTTACTAATTTATGGAGGAACAATATTTTCAAATCCAAGGCAAAAAACCATTAGCTGGCGAAATTGATGTTAAAGGTTGTAAAAATGCTGCTACTCCTATTATCGCTGCTACTCTTTTAACCAATCAGCCATGCTACATTCAAAATTTACCATTAGTGGAAGATATTTTTCGAATGCTTGATCTTGTTAAAGAACTAGGTGCAAAAGTAGATTTTATTGGAGAAAGAGAAGTAAAGATAGAAGCAAAAGACCTTGATCCTTCAAGAATAAGAAAAGAGCTAGTAACAATGCTCCGTTCATCAGTTTTTCTTTTAGGGCCGTTGCTTTCTCGTTTTGGCGAAGTTAAAATGCCTCAGCCCGGCGGATGCTTAATTGGTGCAAGGCCGGTTGATGCACATCTTGAAGGGTTTCAACAATTAGGAGCTGAAGTTGAAAGAGAAGAAAAATATTACATTTTAAAAAGCAAATATTTAAAGTCAGGCGAGGTGGTTCTTCCAGAATTTAGCGTTACTGCTACTGAAAACATTTTAATGGTCGCTGCTTTATTGCCTGGAAAAACTGTAATTAAAATTGCTGCCCTTGAACCTCACGTTAAAGACCTTTCAAGGGTTTTAGTGGAAATGGGAGCGAAGATTCGTTGGCTTGAAGATCACACAATTGAGATTGAAGGCAGAAAAAAATTAAAAGGTTTTTCTCATTTTGTTATTTATGATCCGGTAGAGGCAGGTTCTTTTATTATTTTAGCAGCAGTAACAAAAGGAGATATAGTTATTAAAAACGTTCCCTTGAATAATTTAGATCTTGTCTTGCAAAAACTAAAAGAATTTGGTATTTTCCTTGAAAAAATAGAAAGCTCAAAAATTAATGGCGGGGCAAAATTAAAGCAATTTCAAACCCTTTTTGATGTTAAAACTAAGGCCCCGAAAGAATTTTTGCCAGTTCAAAAAGTTCAAGTTTTGCCTTATCCTGGCATCCCAACTGATCTTCAATGTGCTTTTGGAGTTTTAGCAACTCAAAATCCTGGCGAAACCTTAATTCATGATCCTTTGTATGAAGGACGATTGAGGTATCTTGACGGTTTAAATAAGATGGGAGCAGATGTTTCTATTTTAGATCCTCACCGTGCAATTGTTAGAGGACCTTCAAATTTAAAAGGACTTCCTATTGAAAATTATGACTTACGTTCAGGCGCTGCCTTCATTATTGCCGGCCTTATTGCTGAGGGAGAAACTTTAATTTCCAATGCTTATCAAGTTGATAGAGGTTATGAAAAAATCGAAGAGCGTCTTCAAAAAGTTGGTGCAGACATAAAAAGGGTAAAAGTATAAAATTTTCAAACAAAAAGTTTAGAAATTAATAATTATAAATTAGAAATTTTTATGAAAATAGGTATTGATCTTGGCACTTGTAATTCAATTGTTTTTGTGAAAGGAAAAGGAATTGTTTTGTCAGAACCTACCGTTGTTGCTGTTTCTCAAGAAGAAAACAGAGTTTTAGCTATTGGGAAAGAAGCAAAAGAAATGCTTGGTCGCACTCCTGATACAATTGTTGCTTACCGTCCATTAAGAGATGGGGTTATTGCTGATTTCAGAGTTACCGAAGCAATGCTTCGCTATTTCATTCGAAAAGTTCAAGGGCATTTTTCCTTTACAAAACCAGAAGTTTTAATTGGCATTCCAGCTGGAGCTACTTCAACTGAAAGAAGAGCAGTGATAGAAGCTGCTTTAAAGGCCGGTGCAAAAGAAGCTTTTGTAGCAAAAGAACCGATTCTTTCAGCTATTGGCGCTGGCATTCCTATAAACTCTTCTTCTGGCAATATGATTGTTGATATTGGTGGAGGAACAACAGAAGTTGCAGTTATTTCTCTTGGTGGGATTGTTTCAGCATCTTCAGTAAGAGTTGGTGGAGACAAATTTGATTCAGCTATTGAAAACTATATTAAAGAAAAATATGACCTGGCCATTGGAGAACAAACAGCCGAAAGGATTAAAATTCAAATTGGTTCAGCTATGCCCCCAAAAGAAGAAAAAAAGATGAGAATAAAAGGAAGAGATTTAGTTTTGGGCCTGCCAAAAACTATTGAAATTTCCTCAACTGAAATTTGTCAATCTCTTCAAGATCAATTAGGAGAAATTCTTCAATGTGTTAAAAGTGTTTTAAAAGAAACTCCTCCAGAAATTTCCGCTGACATTATGGATAAAGGAATGGTTTTAGCAGGTGGTGGTTCGCTTTTAAGAAGGATTGATGAATATTTGGCCAAAAACACCGGCGTGCCTTCTCAAATTGCCGAGGAGCCATTTTTTTGCGTAGCAAAGGGCACAGGCATTGTTCTTGAGCATCTTGATACTTATAAAAAGAGTATAATGGCAAAAAAGGCTTAAAAGTTATTTTCAATTTTTATGCTTCGTTCTCAATTTTTTTTAAAAACAAAAAAGGATGTTCCAAAGGGAATCGAGGTTGAATCTCATAAGCTTTTAATTAAGGGAGGTTTTATTGAACAAGTTTCATCGGGAAGTTTTTGTTTTTTGCCGCTTGGCTGGAAAGTTCATCAAGAAATTGAAAATATTATCAGAGACGAAATGAATAAGACTGGAGGTCAGGAAGTTTATCTTAATGCTTTAATTCCAAAAGAGCTTTGGCAAAAAACTGGACGTTGGGAAAAGATGGATCCACCCCTTTTTCGAACGAAAGATCGTCACCAACAAGAATTTGGCTTGGGACCGACTCACGAGGAAGTAATTACTCAAATTGCTAAAAATTATGTCGAATCTTATAAGGATTTGCCTTTTGCTCTTTATCAAATTCAAAATAAATTTCGTAATGAAATGAGATTTACCGGCGGACTTTTACGAACGCGGGAATTTATAATGAAGGATCTTTACAGTTTTCATCAGGATGAAAAGGATTTAGAAAAATATTTTTATAAAGTAGTAAGAGCTTATGAAAAGATTTTTCGGCGTTGCGGAGTTCCAGCAATAAAAAGCGAGGCATCAGGCGCTGGATTTGCTGAAAAAGGAGCAAAAACTTATGAATTTCAGGTTGAGGCAGGCATAGGGGAAGATAAAGTAATTTTTTGCCCAAAATGCAAATGGGCAGCAAATAGCGAAGTTAGTTCTAAAAAAGAAGGAGAAAAATGCCCGAATTGCAAAGGAATTTTAAAGCAAATTCAAACTATCGAAGTTGGCCATACTTTTATGCTTGGCACAAAATATTCCAAAGCCTTTGATCTCACTTTTAAAGACAAAGATGGGAAAGAAAAATTAGTTTATATGGGATGCTATGGAATTGGCGTTGGAAGATTAATGGCAACTATTATTGAAAAAAACCATGATGAAAAAGGGATAATCTTTCCAAAAGAAGTAGCGCCGTTTGATATTTACTTAATCCCACTATTTTCTGGGAATGAAACAATCGACAGAAAAATTAAAAATCTATCAAAAAAAATTTATGAAAGTTTAAAAAAGCGAGGAGTTGATGTATTATTTGATGATAGAGAAGATAGGTCAACGGGCGAGAAGTTTGCTGATTGCGACTTAATTGGCGTTCCCAAAAGAATTGTAATTTCCGAAAGAACCTTAGAAAAAGATTGCATAGAAATAAAAGGAAGAAAAGAGAAAAAGGGAAAACTGGTTAAAATGGCAAAAATATTATCAACGAATTACTAATCCATTACGAATTTACGAATGTGAAAACTATTATCCGAATCCGCGAATAATTATCCGAATCTGCGAATTTACGAATTTGGATATTTATGTTCGTTGATTCGTATATTCGAATTAATTCGTAATTCGTAGAGGTTTTATGTTTTTTCATCGCGACATTGGAATTGATCTTGGAACGGCAAATACTTTAGTTTATGCGAAAGGCCGGGGAATTATTATTAACGAACCTTCGGTAGTGGCCATTAATAAAAAAACAGGTCAAGTTTTAGCAGTGGGCGAAGAAGCTAGAAAAATGGTTGGCAAAACCCCAGGCCACATTGTTGCAACAAAACCCTTAGTTGGAGGAGTCGTTTCTGATTTTGAAATTACTGAACAAATGCTTCGTTATTTTATTGATAAAGTTTGCGGAAAAAGATTTTTTCCTTGGCCTCAGCCACGTTTAGTGATTGGTGTTCCTTGCGGAGTAACTGAGGTTGAGAAAAAGGCAGTAGAAGATGCAGCGCGAAATGCAGGTGCTGGAGAGGTTTATTTGATTGAAGAACCAATGGCTGCGGCTATTGGCGCGCGTTTGCCAGTTCAGGAAGCAGGAGGAAATATGATTGTTGATATTGGTGGAGGAACAACAGAAGTTGCAGTTATTTCTCTTGGTGGGATTGTTAACTCACGCTCAATTAGGGTGGCTGGCAATAAATTAGATCAAGATATCATTCGTTATGCCGAGGAAAAATTTAAATTGATTTTAGGAGAAAGAACAGCAGAAGAAATAAAAATTAAAATTGGCTCAGCAATACCTTTAAAAGAAAAGCTCGAATATCCGATGAGAGGAAGAGATATTATTACGGGCTTGCCAAAAGAAATTATGGTTAGCGATGAAGATATTCGCGAAGCAATAAAAGGCTCAGTAAGAACAATTGTAAATGAAGTTAAAGCAGCGGTTGAAGATACGCCTCCTGAGCTTTTAGCTGATATTATGGCAAAAGGAATTTATCTTGTAGGGGGAGGTAGTCTTTTGCGAGGGCTAGATGAACTTTTAAAAAAAGAAACAAAAATTCCAGTAAAAATACCTGAAGATTCAATGACAGCTGTTGCGCGAGGTTGTGGTATTGTTCTTGAAAATTTACCAAAATTAAGAGAAGTTTTAGTATCAACAGAAGAGCTAGAGGCACCGAAATAAAATTCCAAATTCCAAATATTAGAATTTTTTTGAAAATTAAAAATTTAAAATTAGAAATTTTGATTTATGGAAATTGATCATATTTTAAAATTAGCTCGGTTGGAAGTTTCAAAAGAAGAAAAACAACATTTGGAGAAAGATTTTTCTTCGATTTTAGAATTTGTCAAAACGCTCGATGAAGTTAAAATTAACAAAGAAGAGCTAAAAAAACAAAAAGGTGGATTTAAAAATGTAATGAGAAAAGACGAAACAAAATTAAAAGTTAAAAACGAAAAATTAAAAATGAGTGAAAAATTAATTAAATCAGCACCAGAAACAAAAGATGGATATATTAAAACAAAACAAATACTATAAAATAGTTTTGATTACTCCTTTCCCAAGATGCTAAAGTTATGACTATTACCGAACTTCATCAAAAATTTATTAAAAAAGAGTTATCGCCAGTAGAAATGGTTAAAGATTATTTTAAAAAAATTAAAAAAGATGATAGAGAAATTCATGCTTTTTTAACTTTAATGGAAGATGAAGCGTTTTTAGAAGCAAAAGAAGCCGAAAAAAAATTTTTAAAAGCAAAATCAAAAAATGACATTGAAAAAATTCCTCTTTTATGTGGCATACCTTGCGCTGTTAAAGACAATATTTTGATTGAAGATGTAAGATGCACAGCTGGTTCAAAAATTCTCGAAGATTACATTGCTCCTTATAGTGCCACAGTAATTGAAAAATTAAAAAATTTAGGAGTAGTATTTTTAGGAAAAACCAATCTTGATGAATTTGCTATGGGAGCTTCAACAGAAACCTCAGCTTACGGAGTAACGCATAATCCAATTGATAAAACTCGAGTTCCTGGTGGTTCTTCTGGCGGATCAGCTGCTGCTGTTGCTGCTGATTTTTGCCAATTTGCTTTAGGTTCTGACACTGGTGGCTCAATTCGTCAGCCGGCTTCTTTTTGCGGAGTTGTTGGTTTAAAACCAACCTATGGAGCAGTTTCAAGATATGGCTTAATTGCAATGGCTTCTTCTCTTGATCAAATCGGACCAATAACAAAAAACGTTGAAGATGCAGAAATAGTATTTAAAGCAATTAAAGGTAAGGACTCTTATGATTCGACTTCTGTCGAATCAGAGTTTCCAATTGCCGAACCCTACGAAGCAGAGCGAGGCGTAAAAAGAAGTAAAGCCTCATTGGATTCTACTTTTCAATTTTCAAAACTACGCATTGGTATTCCCAAAGAGTACTTTATTAAAGGAATAGAAAAGGATGTAAAAGAGAATATTGAAAAAGCTATAGAAAAATTTCAAAAATTAGGAGCAAAAATAGAAAGTATTTCTCTCCCGCATACAAAATATGCTTTAGCAACTTATTACTTAATTATGCCATCAGAAGTTTCTTCAAACTTAGCAAGATATGATGGGATTAGATATGGCTTGTCTAAATCTAAAATTTCAAAACTAACTCCAAAAAATTCATTTGAAATTTATTCAAAAATTCGAGGAAAATATTTAGGGGCAGAAGCAAAAAGAAGAATTTTACTTGGAACTTTTGCTTTATCAGCTGGCTATTACGATCAATATTATTTAAAAGCAAGAATGGTAAGAGAGCTTATTAAAAAAGATTTTGAAATTGCTTTTCAAAAAGTTGATTTAATCTTAACACCAGTTTCACCGACAACAGCTTTTAAAATTGGTGAAAACATTAATGATCCAGTAAAAATGTATTTATCAGATATCTTTACAGTGGGAGTAAGTTTAGTAGGTTTGCCAGCTCTTTCTTTACCATGCGGGAATTCAAAAGAAGGATTGCCAATCGGTTTACAAATTATTGGGAAACCTTTTAAAGAAAATATTATTTTAAAAACAGCAAAAACCTTCGATGAATTTTATTCTTAGGGTTTTGTCTTTTTATCTTTATTCTTCGCTTAGGTTTTTTTGAAAGCTTTTTAAATAAAACTCCGCCATCAAAAATGGCGGAGTTTTTATAATCAAAGTCATTTTTTCTTTCCTCTTTCATTCTATGATTAATTTTATTTTGGAGTTTTTTCCTTTGATCTTTTTCTTTCAATAATGCCATATCCAAGAATTGCAGAAAGGATTGAAAGGATTATTGCCGATGAAGCACCAGTTGTAGGAACATTAGGAATTGTTCTTTCAGTTGAAGCTCCCAAAACCTGACCAGGCGGTGTTGAAGGCGTTGGTATGGGAATTTCCGGTTTTGGAGTAGGAACTAAAGTAGGTGTTAAAGAAAGATCTGCTTCAAAAACCACATGTCCTTGATATGGCCAACATCCTTCAATATCGCCGATAGTCACAGTTGCTCTATTATTAGAAATAGTAACTGGCACTGATTTTCCTTCGCTAGACTGATTTGGATACCAAAGAGCAGTTGTTTTAAAGATAAGTTTTTCATTAGCATTGTTGGTCAAATTAATTGTTCCTTGATCGTAAACCGCAGTAGCATTATCTGCCTCTATTATTCCCACTGTAACAATTTTATTTCCTGGTTCTGTTGGAAATTCAATCGAGATTTTTACATTTTTTGCAGTAGAGCATTCAATTCCATTATGGTAGTAAACATCGAAACTAATCGTATCTCCCGCATCGGCCGAGATCGGATCTTGCCAGTCTGCAGTCCCTTTAGTTTTGTTTTTCAATCTCAAGGTTTCCTTGTCGTTTGTCATAAAATTAAACTGAGGATTGGGTTTTGAAATTGTTCCTTCAAAAACTACATGACCTTGACTTTGCCAACCGCCTGCAATGTTGCCGATATTTACAAGAACACTATTCGATTGAACAAATGTCACAGATTTATTTTGAGAAACAGTGCCTTGATTTGGATACCACAAAGCGTTCTTGTCGAAAGTAAAACTTAACCCAGAACAGGGAACTTCTACTATTCCAAGATCGTCAACATAATTTGCATTATCTGCCCAAAGAAAAGCGTGAAATTTTAATTTATTATTTTTGTTGTCTTCAAAATCCAATCTAATCTGGGTGTTTTTTGCAGTTGTACCTGCGACTGTATTGTGGTAATAAACATCAAAAGCAATTTTATCTCCAGCTTTTGCCGAAATCTGATCTTGCCAATCTGTGGTTCCTGTAGTTCTATTTTTCATTCTCAAAGTTGATTTGTCTTGAGGATCATTATTAAATACAGGAGCAGCAGCAAAAACTTTTTCTGGCATAAAAGCAATTCCTTCAATCAAAACTAAACTTAAGAGAATACTTCCTCCAATAATTTTTTTAAAAATATTTTTTGCATTCATATTTTTTCCGTTAGAAATAATTTTTAACGAATCTGTTTTTATTTCGACCTTTTCAACCACCTTTAGGCAGTTTTAAACAAAATTATAAATATTTTAAAAACATTTGTCAACTCTTTTTACTTAGTTCAAATTTTTTCTTTATTTAAACCAAATAAAAAGGGTGGGAGCTATCAAATCTTAAAACCTCCCTTCTATAAGATAGCTCCCTTTAATAAAAATACTACTTATTGAGGATCTGGTCCTGGTCCTCCGCTATCGGAGCTTCCAGAACTACCCGAACTGCCTGATCCTGAACCTGAACTTGAACTTCCACCGTCTGATCCACTTGAACTTCCACCGTCTGATCCACTTGAACTTCCCGAGTCACCATTATCTGATTCTCCACCTGAAGAACATGATTGTGATCCTGGTGGAGAAGAAGGAGATGGAGGAGAAGATGTTCCTCCTGGGCCACCCGAATCTGAATTACTGCTGCTTGAACCGCTTGATCCAGCATGATCTGATCCGCTATTAAGATAAAATGATTGAGCTTTTAAAGCTGAAAGAACTTTTATAGGGTTTCCGCAATACATCAGTATTCGTGGCGTTCCAATCAGATCTGTTAAGACTTTTTCATCTCTGGATAAATATTGTTGAAATACACAATATTCTCCATTACGTAAGCCTGCGCTCAAAACAAATGTTCCTTTTGGTAGGATCTTAACTAGTTTTTCATCTCTTTGAGTATCTTCAACTATTTTTTCAAAAATCATGAAGGATTCAACATTATTTAAGCTCAATCCGCTGATATCCTTTAAGGGTTTTTCGTATTCAGGGTGAGATTTTATATATTCAAAAACATCTTTCCAGCATTCAACTCCTCCTCCAATCATAGCTTCAATCTCTAAAGACGTTCCTACTTTTTTTGTTTTTTCTTTCGCCGGTGGCAACGTTATTGGCGTTGCTGCTGCTGTTGTTGTTGTTGTTGTTGTTGATTCAACCGGTATTGGTGGTGTTGACTTTGACAGAGTTGATTTTTCTTTTGGTTTTGGTTTTGGCTTAGGGGTTTCTACCCGACAAGGATTCCCGCAATCTGTTAAAACCCTAGGAATGCCATTCGTATCTGCCAGTGCTATTCTTGCTTTTGGTAAAGACTGTTTAATTGAATAGTACTTGCCGTTTTTCTGACCAGTGTTGATTAAAAAGGTTCCCTTTGGAACGACCATTTTCAGGCTAAGTCCTTTTTTCTCAAGAACAGCAAGAGAGTGGACTGTTTCAAAGTCTAAACCAGTTATCTCTTTCATAAGGCGAGCGTAATCGGGATCATTTTCCATTTTAGTAAGAACTTCTTGCCAAGATGAAAGACCATTAGGAACAACTCCATTATTTCGTTCTGTTCGTTGCGTAATTTGTTGGGGAACTGGTTGCTGTGTGGATTGTTGTGATGCTTGTTCCGGTTGGACCATTTGCTCTTGTTGCCGTTCTTCCTTTTGATTTAGCCAGCCAAAGAGCCAAAAAACTAATACAAGGATAGCTACGAAACTCACAATTTTTTTCACTTTCTTACACCCCCCTTTAAATTTAAAAGAACTGTCTATACTATAATAAAAATTTTTCCATTTGTCAAGTTTATTTGATTTGACAACAATATTTAAGAATGTTATAATATAACAATTTTAATCTTCTATGCTTGCAGATTTAAAGATAAAAATTGAAAAAATTGCATATGAAAACAAACTTTTTTGGGAAGAAGCGTTAAAAGCAATCATTTCTCAGATTGTTTGTTTTGCTTTTTTCTTTTTTCTTGAGAAAAATCTTAATATTCCATTAATTAATTTTTCTCAAAATATAATTTTCATTATTTCCGGTATCTTACTTTTTCTTTTTTTGCTTGTAACTGCTTTTAGTTTAAAAGAACTTCATCCTTCTTATATTTTTATTTTTGAAACACAATTTAAAAACAAAGGAATCTATTCCTTTGTAAGGCATCCATTTTATGCTGCTATTATCTTCTTTCTAAATCCAGCAATTGCTTTTTTATTAAGGTCAGCTGGCCTTCTTTTTGCTTGCTTTTTGAGCTATTTTATTTGGAAAAAACAGTCTGAGAAAGAAGAAGAAGAAATGATAAAAAAGATAGGAGATGAATATAGGAATTATCAAATAGAAGTTCCCCAAAGATTTTTTCCACCGGTTCTGGAAAATATTTATTTAAAAAGGAGAGCACTATTTTATATTTTAGCACCTGTTTTAAGTTCGCTAATAATTTTCTTTGCTTTTAATTTATATTTAAGCATGGCCTCAAGCAATATTTCTTTTAATGAAGAAGAAATTTTTTTAAATTCTTTACCTCAAATAATAAAAATATCTGACGACGTTATTCTTGCTGATGATGTTGTTTTGATGCAAAAACCCATTTCTAATTTTTTATCATCACCCGCTGGCCTAGAAACGAATGAAGCTCAAAACTCTCAGGAAACCAACCAACCAGATACTTCTTCTCTAGAAATGACAAACGAAGGGATTTATAAGAATCTCTCAGGTGTAATTTCTATTTCAAAGATCAATATTCAAGCTCCAATTATTTTTGTAGGAGATGTAAACTGGGTAAATTATGATCATAAATATGGAATTGTTCACTATCCAGATACTGCTCTACCAGGTGAAGAAGGTGCTATTTTGCTTTCAGGACATAGCTCAGCTCCTCCAAATATAAAAAGTCAATATAATTTTATTTTTTCAGGACTAGATAAACTTGAGGCAGGCGATGAGATTACAATAACCTTTCAGGAAAATACTTATACTTATAAAGTTTTTAGAAAAGAAATAGTATTGCCTCAAGATTTTAAACTAAGAGAATATAAAGGAAAAGAGACAGTAACCTTACTTTCTTGCTGGCCCGTAGGAACAGCGGCTCGAAGGATTGTTGTAGAAGCCGAAAGGATAGAATAAAAATTTTAATGACTTTTATTTTTAATATTAAATAAAATATAATAAAACCCTATTAAAGGGTTTTTAAATAAGAAAAATGATATTATTCCCTATAAAGCCAATATTATAAAAAAACTTTACTTTCCTAGTTTTATCTCGAATTTATAGAATAAATTTGCTAAAATAAATACAGAATATTCATTTATATTATATTTTTCGATTTTTAAAAATCCAACGATAAAATTTAAAGTTTTAAAATAAATTTTTTTATCTTTAATTTAAAAATTATTTATGTCTTTTGAAGATTTTTTTCTTTTTTTTCGCTCAGAACTGTGGGAAAATCTCGCATCTATTTTAAACCCCACTAGCATTTTACTTATTGTTTTTTTTCTTGGGGTGATTATCTGGGCTTTAACAAAAAGTTCCTGGTTAGAAGTGTATATTTTTGCTGACGCTAGAGAGTTTAAAAAAGGATCTCATATTCCTTTAGAGAAAAAAGCTCAGCAAAATTGGCAAAAAATCAAAAAACGACTTCAATCAACAAAAGAAGCAAATTGGAAATTAGCAGTTATTGAAGGAGAAGAAATTGTTGAAGATTTACTTTTAAAAATTGGTTATAAAGCAAAAGATTTTAGGTCAAGATTATTATTAGCGGATGAAGTTAAAATACCAAATCTTAGAGACTTATTGGAAGCAGCTGAAATTTATGAAGGAATTCTTAATGACCCTGATTATAAATTATCCCATGAGAACGCAGAGAAAGTTCTAAATAGTTTTGAAGAATTTTTAAAATATTATCAATATCTATAATGTAGGGTTGACTTTTATTTTTAAAAAATTAGAATATAATAAACCCCCGATAAGGGGTTTTTAAATAAGCAGATTACCGACTTACTTAATACTGATTAGCGCTGATTCTGCATCTATCCGCGTATAGAGATCTGCGCTAGTCCGTGTATAGATCTGCGTTAATTCGCGTCAAGAGATATGAATATTAATAATTTTTTTAAAAAAATTCCTAAATTTTTTTCAGAAGTTAAAGCAGAAATGAAAAAAGTTTCTTGGCCTACACGCGAGGAAACTCTTAAAAATACTCTAATTGTGATTGGAACCTCAGTGGTCACTGCTATTTTTCTTGGCGGTTTAGATGCTTTTTTCACCTGGATAATGAGTAAAATAATATAGCTCAATTTTGCTTGGCAAAATTGAGAATTTATAATTTATAATTTTAAATTTACAATTTCTATTATTTTAAAATTAATTTATTGAACATTTAATAAAATTAAAAATTAACCTATTATGGCACGTCAACAAACACAACAAGGAAGAAACTGGTATGTTCTCCATACTTATTCTGGTTACGAAGAAAGCGTTGCTCGCAATTTAAAGCAACGTATTGAATCTATGGGAATGGAAGATAAAATTTTTAATGTGATTGTTCCAAAAGAAAAAAAAATAAAAATTAGGAATGGAAAAAGAGAAGTTGTGGAAGAAAAGATTTACCCTGGTTATGTTTTGGTTGAAATGATTGTGACGGATGATTCCTGGTATGTCGTAAGAAACACTCCAAGGGTTACAGGTTTTATTGGAGCTGGTACAACGCCAATTCCTGTTTCAAAAGAAGAGATAGAACGGCTTCAAAAGAGAATGGGTGAAAAAGAACCGGAATATAAGATTGATGTTAAAGCTGGCGATTTAGTTAAAATCGTTGATGGTCCATTTAAGGATTTTGACGGAAAAGTTTCGAGCGTTGATGAAGAGAGGGGAAAAATTAAAGTTTTAGTAAATATGTTTGGCAGAGATACGCCAGTTGAATTAGATTCTTTACAAATAAAAAAAGTGTAATAATCGCTAATCTATGCGAATTTAATTCGCGAATAACGTGAATAATTAATGTATATTCTATTATTATGAAAAAGATTATAGCTAATATTAAATTACAAATTCCTGCTGGGAAAGCAAATCCTGCACCCCCGATTGGACCGGCATTGGGTCAGCACGGACTTCCCATTGCTGAATTTTGCCAGAAATTTAATGAAGCCACTAAAGATAAAGTAGGAGATATTATCCCAGTGGAAATTACAGTTTTTGAAGACAGAACCTATGAATTTAAATTAAAAACTCCACCCGTTTCTTCACTTTTAAAAAAAGCAGCGGGAATTGAAAAAGGTTCTGGCGAACCAAATAAAACAAAAGTAGGAAAAGTTACAGAAGCTCAAATAGAGGAAATTGCTAAAAGAAAAATTGAAGATTTGAATACTGATGATTTGGAGCAAGCAAAAAAAATTGTGAAAGGGACTGCAAGATCGATGGGGATTGAAATTAAAAAATAAATTTAAATTAATCTTAATTTATTAAGAATTTTTTGTGTTTTCATTATTAGAAAATTCCATTCTTAAAACTATTGCTTATTTTGATATTTTTTCTCGCCCCCTTAAAGAAAAAGAAATCCTAGATAATCTTGTAGTTTTACCCCAAAACTTATCATCTGCACCTACCTCAGAAATTTCTATTGAATTTATTAAAAAAGAAATAGAAAATAGTCAATATTTGCCAAAATTTATTGAAAAAAAGAATGATTTTTATTTTTTAAAAGGAAGAGAGGATATAATAAAAGAACGACAGAAAAGAGAGAAAATTTCTCAAAGAAATTGGCAGAAGTTGGAAAAAATAGCTAAAAAAATTAATTTTGCCCCGTTTTTAAAGGGGGTTTTTGTTTCAGGATCGCTAGCGATAAATAATTCTAATGAAAAATCTGATATTGATTTAATGATAATCGCCAAAAAGGGTAGAATTTTTACAGTAAGATTTTTTCTAATTTCAATTCTTGATTTTATTGGTGAACGTCGAACCGCTCAGAAAAAAGCTGGAAAAATTTGCCTAAATCATTATTTAACAGATGATAATTTAGAAATTAATTTTCCTAGTGTTTATAATGCTTATACTTATTTACATTTAAAACCAATCATTAATAGGGGACAAGTTTTTGAAAATTTCAGGAAAGAAAATGAATGGATGAAAAATTATCTTTTATTTTGGGATAAAAAGTTTAGTTCGCCTTTTAAAATAGAATATAAATCAGATTTAGCAAAGTTTTTAGAGAAAGTTTTTGGAGGTAATTTTGGCAATAAATTAGAAGAAAAATTAAAGAAAGAGCAACTCAAAAGAAAAGAAAAAAATTATCCAGAAGGAGTAAAAAATGGGCGAGTAATCTTAAAAGATACTTTAATTGAACTTCATCCAAATTCTCCAGAGAAAAAAATTTTAAAAGAATATCAAAAAAGGCTCCAAAGATTGAGCCTTTCTTAAAAGAGCATTAGTAAGCCGAGTTCTGTCCTATTTCTCATTTTTTAATTTAAAAGTGAGAAATAGTGATAGTCATTTCTCTAGCTCCATAATTACTTATGGAGTCAAGCTCCCTTTTTAAAGGATGGGATTACATCAGGTAGGGTTTGCCATAGTCAATGTTTCCATTGACTAACTCGCCTGAGGCGAGACTTTTCACCTTTCTCCCACTTTCAGATGAAAGCGGGGTAGTATAGTCTCTGTGGCACTTTCCCTAGCCTTACGGCCGGTGGGAGTTACCCACTACCTACTTCTGCCAATTTTGCATTCACTCGCAAAGCTTATGAGCAAAATTGGAGGATGCTCGGACTTTCCTCCCCTCACCTTCGTAAAAGGTGAGGGGCGACTACCTTACTTGCTCTTTATTTTAAAATAACATATTTTACAAAAAAGTCAATATTTAAAATATTTCTTAAAAATGATATAAATACATCTTTTATGTTTCTATCTTTTTTCGGCGCAACAAAAATAGTTACAGGTTCAAATTATCTTTTAGAAGGAGAAAAAAGAAAAATTTTAATAGATTGTGGTCTTTTCCAAGGAGAAAAAGAGTTAGAAAAAAAGAATTTAGAAGCTTTTCCTTATAACCCACGAGAAATCGATGCGGTAATTTTAACTCACGCTCATCTTGATCATGTTGGTCGTCTGCCAAAATTAGTAAAAGATGGATTTAATGGTCCAATTTTTGCAACACCTGCTACCATTGATCTTAGTAAATTAACGTTAGAAGATGAACTTTCTTTGCAACCTCAAGAAAGCGATTTACCAAAAGGAGAGAAACCACTTTTTTCAAAAGATGATCTTGAAAAAACTTTTACTCTTTTTAAACCAATAGAATATCACCAAAAAATTGATATTTTCCCTGGAATTTCTTTTAAATTACTTGATGCTGGTCATATTTTAGGCTCGGCAATTATTGAAATTTTTGCCGAAGGTAAAAAAATTGTTTTTTCTGGAGATTTAGGCAATTCTCCAACTCCACTTTTGAGAGCAACTGAGTTTCCCTCATCAGGTGATTATATTTTAATTGAATCTACTTACGGAGATAAAACTCATCCAGATCTTTTAAAAAGAAAAGATTTATTAGAAGATACCATTGAGGAGGTAGTAGGAAGAAAAGGGGTTTTAATGATTCCAGCTTTTGCCATTGAAAGAACTCAAGAGCTTTTATATGAATTAAATGAATTAGTTGAAAATCATCGTATTCCAGAAACATTAATTTTTGTAGATAGCCCTCTTGCTATTCGATCAATCGATGTCTATAAAAAATACGAAAGATATTATAACAAGGAAGCATCTTATCTTTTAAGATCAGGAGATAAAATTTTTAATTTTCCTCGTCTTGTTTTTACTGAGAGTGTTCAGCAATCGAAAAGAATAAACAACACTCCTCCGCCAAAAGTAATTATTGCTGGTTCAGGAATGTCAACTGGCGGAAGGATTCTCTATCACGAACAAAGATATTTACCTGATCCCCAAAATTGTCTACTTTTGATTTGTTATCAAGTAGAAGGAACAAGGGGAAGGCAAATTCAGGAAGGAGCAAAAGAAATTGAAATATTTGGCGAAATGATTCCTGTCAGAGCGGAAATAAAATCAATCCAAGGTTATTCTGCTCATGCCGATAAAGAAGGCCTATTTCGCTGGCTTTATCATATTAAAAGCAGTGCTTTTTTAGAGGGTGAACATATGGTGAAAAAAGTTTTTGTTGTCCATGGCGAAGAAAAACCTGCTGAAGCAATAAGTCAATTAATAAAAGACCAGTTAGGAATAGAAGCAAGAATTCCAAAATATGGCGAAAGAATTAAGCTTTAAAATAAGAGATAGCTTTATTATGAAATTTAATCCATCTTGCCGGAGTAACTCAGTGGCAGAGTAGCTGTTTCGTAAACAGCAAGTCGTGGGTTCAACTCCCACCTCCGGCTTAATAAAAGATTGATTTTTTTCTTAAATTGACTTAAATTGAAAAATTTAGTATATTAAAAAACATATGGCTGAGGAAAATAATGTTTCAGTTTATGATGATAAAAATGCTTTTCTTTCAATTTATGCTGGAACCGGAGGAAAAGATGCTGAAGATTGGGTAACTATTTTAGCTCGAATGTATCAGCGATATCTTCAAAAAAAAGGATTTAAAATAAAAGAGATTCAAAAAATATTAGGAGAAGGAGGAATTAAATCGGTTACTTACGAAATAAAAGGAAAAGGAGCTTTCGGGCTTTTAAAAAGAGAAAATGGAGTTCACCGACTAGTAAGGATTTCACCTTTTTCGGCAAAAAAGCTTCGTCACACTTCATTTGCTTTAGTAGAAGTTTTGCCAGAAATAGATGAAAAGGAAATTAACTTAAAAGATGAAGATTTAAAAATAGAAACATTTAGGGCTTCTGGAGCTGGAGGGCAATATGTTAATAGGCGAGAATCAGCGGTAAGAATAACTCATATTCCAACTGGCTTAAGCGTATCATGTCAATCAGAAAGATTGCAAGGCGAAAATAAAAAAAGAGCTTTGCAAATATTGCAAGCAAAGGTAATTCAATATCAACAGGAAAACAAGAAAAAAGAAGCCATTGAAGCACGTGGAGAATTGCCTATCGCTGATTGGGGAAGGCAGATTAGATCTTATGTTTTTCAACCTTATCAGATGGTTAAAGATCACCGAACAGGAGTAAAAACTTCAAATTTAAAAGAAGTTTTAGATGGAGACTTGAATCTATTTATTAAAAAATAAGACGCGATTCTGATTTACCAATAACACCCGAATTATCCGAATAATAAATGGATTATCTTAGTTATTCTTTCCTTCGGATCATTCGGATAAAATTCGGATTTTTCGGATCGGTTTAATTAGGATACTATGATTTATTTTGATAATGTTACAAAAATTTTTCCTAATAATTGTGTTGCTTTGTCTAATGTAAGTTTTGGAGTCTCTGAAGGAGAGTTTGTTTCCATCGCTGGTAAATCTGGAGCAGGGAAATCAACATTATTGCGTTTGCTTTTAGCTGAAGAAAAACCAACAAATGGCAATATAATGTTTGAGGATATAAATGTTAATAAGATAAGCTATTCTTATTTACCTTATTATCGGCGAAAAATAGGAGTGGTATATCAAGATTATAAACTTTTACCTCAAAAAACAGTTTTTGAAAATGTTGCTTTTGCTCTTGAAATTTTAGGAAAAAGTAATAGTGAAATAAAAAGAATTGTTCCCCAAGCCTTAGATTTAGTAGGCATCTTAGATAAAGCTAAAAATTATCCTCGTGAGCTTTCGGGAGGAGAACAACAAAGGGTAGCTTTAGCAAGAGCTATTGTTTTACAACCAAAAGTACTTGTTGCTGATGAACCAACTGGTAATCTTGATGTTTTGACCACAAAAGAAATAGTAAAATTATTCTTAAAAATTAATCAATTAGGAACAGCAATAATTTTGGCTACTCACAATCGAGACATAGTTAATAGCGTTCAGAAAAGAGTAATTGTTTTGGAAAAAGGAAGAATTATAAGAGATGAAGAAAAAGGAAGATATTACCTTTAATAAAAATTTTAAAGCACGAAATTCTAAATTCTAAATTCAAAATTTCAAATTATTTAGGATTTAAAAATTAGGATTTAGAAATTCTTTTGCGAAGCAAAAGTTTTATGTTTACTAATTTTTTTCGAGTTTTTAAATTTGGTTGGCAAGAAGTTTCAAGAAATATCGGAGTTTCTCTTGGAACGATTTTCATTATCTTTGTCGCGGTTTTTTTAGTAGGAGGAACCTTACTTTTACGAGGAATGACCGAAAATTTAATATCTACTTTACAGTCAAAAGTAGATATTAGTGTTTATTTTAAACTAGATGTAAAGGAAGAGGATGCTCTTTTAGTAAAAGAAAGAATAGAAAACTTTCCAGAAGTAGAAAAAGTGGAATATGTTTCGAAGGAAGATGCTTTAAAAAGCTTTAAAGAAAGATATCAAGACAACTCATTAGTAATAGAAAGTTTAAATGAGATAGGCGATAATCCTTTGCCCTCTTCTTTAAATATTCAAGCCACTGAGGCTTCTTCCTATGAAAATTTGGCAAATTTTTTAGAGAAAGGAGAATTTAAAGATTTAATTGATAAAGTGAATTATCGACAGAATAAAACTATTATTGAACGACTTTTTTCTATTTCTAATAATATAAAAGAAGGAGGATTTATTATTAGTATTATTTTAGTTATAATTGCTGTCCTTGTTACGTTTAACACTATTAGATTAGCGATATATTCAAAACGGGAAGAAATTGAAACAATGAAGTTACTCGGGGCTACTAATTGGTTTGTGCGTGGACCATTTTTAATTCAAGGATTAATTACTGGTCTTCTTGCTGGCTTAATTTCATTTCTTTTATTTTTCGTTATTGATCACAGCATTTCGCCAGGAAGTTTTGGCATTTTTGGAGAACTAGGAATTTTAAGTTTTTTTGAAGAAAATATTTTGCTTTTTCTCTTGATTGAAATTGGTGGGGGAGTTATAATCAGTATGTTTGCTACTTTATTAGCTACTCAAAAATACCTTAAGGTTTAAACCTTAAGGTATTTTTTATTGAAAAATTAAAAACTAAACTTATTAATCTTTAATATAAGGTAATATAGCCATCTCTCTTGCTTTTTTGATGGCATTTTTTAATTGGCGCTGATGTTTTGCACAGGTTTTTGTTTTTTCTCGTGGTTTGATTTTACCTGAAGCAGAGATATAGCGGGAAAGTAATCTCCCGTTTTTCCAATCAATTTCTTTTATATTTCTTTGACAAAAATAACACATAAAATTTTTACTTTATAATTAGAATCATCAGGATTTAGGATTTATATTTTTACAGTGGTAAATCTTTTACATCTATTTCTTCTTCCTCTATCGTTGGAATATCTTCTTCTTTAATTTCCGGTTTTGGCTTTTTAGACTCAGGATTTTCTCTTAATTGAGAATTAGAGGAAGATTGATTTTTAGGCCCTAGTTGCAAACTTTCTACTATTATTTCTGTTCTATATTTTTTAATTCCATCTTTGTCTTGCCAATTTCTTGTTTGAAGTCGTCCTTCAATTAAAACTAGCGATCCTTGTTTTAAATATTGAGTTGCAGTTTCAGCTAATTTTCCAAAAGCAACCACATTATGAAATTCTGTTTGTTCTTGTTTTTCTCTGTTTTTATCATAAAATATTCGATTAGTAGCTACTCCAAAATTAGTAACTGTTTGACCAGAGGGAAGAGATTTTATTTGTGGGTCTTGAGTAACCCGTCCTAAAATAAAAACTTTATTCAAATTCATATACGCGAGCCCCGCTCCGCAGAGCGGAGCGAAGTTCAATGAATTAAATATTCATTTCACCGAGCTCACTACGTTCGCTCGAGCGTGGAGATGAAGGTAAACTCCGGCCCCTCACCCTCCTCGAAGAAGGTGAGGGGAAAGGGCGAAGACAAAAACAAAGTTTTTGTGGAGCCCTGAAGGAGGTAAACTTCATCGACTTATTTATTTAAGTAATTCGTCTAATTTTTTATCTAATTCTTCAATTTTAACTTTTTCTTTTTTAACTTTTTTCTTAGTTTCTTCTAAGAATGGTTTTCGTCTTATTTTTTTAGGATGAGCTTCTTTTTCTTTCTTTTCTTTTTTCTCAAGAAGTGTTCTTAAAATATTTCCTTCCATTTTTAAGAATTGAGAAAGTTCTTTTATCTTTTCGGGTTCCATTTCAAAAATTATTACTCCTAAAAATCCTTCTAAATGTTTTTTTACAGGATAAGCAAAAATTTTCTTTTCAATGAATTGTTCTTCAATCTTGCCATTTAATTTTTTAATTTCATCATTGATTTTTTTTAAAAATTTCTCTCTTTCTCTTATTTCTAAATTTGGAGTTAAAAAAGCTAATTCGTAGTAAAACATATATTTTATAAGCGACACTAATATTACGAATTTATTCGAATTTACCATTATATTTGTTCATATCGTAAGTTGGCGTCAGTTAATTTTTATTATAGCAAAGAGAGATAAATTTATCAAGAGAACTTTAAAAAGAAAAAAAATAGAGTTTTTTAAGAATATAATTGTTGAAATTTTGAAAGAAAAGTTTAAACAAGAAATTTTTATTTTTTGATTTTGGTATAAAATTTGATATAATCTTAATTCACAAATTTTTATATGGAATTTAACTTACCAAAAGAAGAGAAAAAAATTCTTAATTTCTGGGAAGAGGAGAAAATTTTTCAAAGCAGCCTTCAGAAGACAAAAGGAAAACCTAATTTTGTTTTTTATGAAGGACCTCCTGGAGCAAATGGGAGGCCTGGCCTTCATCATATTTTATCGCGCAGCTATAAAGATATTATTTGTCGCTATAAAACGATGAAAGGTTTTTATGTTGAAAGAAGAGCTGGTTGGGATACTCATGGTTTACCGGTAGAGTTAGAAGTTGAAAAACAGCTTCAAATTAAAACAAAGCAAGACATTGAAAAATTTGGAATTGATAAATTCATTGAAAACTGTCAAAACCTTGTTTGGCGTTACAAAGCAGAATGGGAAAAAGTGACCGAAGAAATTGGTTTTTGGCTTGATTTTGAAAATGCCTATATTACTTATGACCCACTTTATATTGAAAGTTTGTGGTACATAATAAAAGAAATTTACAAGAAAGGACTTTTGTATGAAGATAAAAAAGCCGTTCCTTGGTGTCCACGATGTCAAACTTCTTTATCATCTCATGAGGTTGCTTTAGGATATCAAAAAGTAAAAGATCGAGCAATTTATGTAAAATTTCAAATTGCCGAACCTTGTGAAGCAAGGCGAGACGTGAAAAGAGGTAAAATCTCATTGAATTCCAAGTTTCAATTTTTAAATACTTATTTTCTTGCTTGGACGACCACTCCTTGGACCTTACCAGGAAATATGGCCTTAGCAGTAAATCCTGATATTGATTATGTATTAGTTGAAGCGGACTTACTCGGATTAGCGAAAAAGAATAAAGATCAATATATCTTAGCTAAATCAAGATTAAAAGAAATTTTTCAGGAAAATGACTATAAAATTCTTAAAGAATTAAAAGGTAAAGAGTTAATTGGTTTAGAATATAAACCACCTTATCCTACGCCTGATATTAAAAATCAATCAGCAAATATTTATCACGTTGTGGCTGGTAACTTTGTTTCTACAGAAGAAGGAACAGGAATTGTTCATATTTCCCCTGCTTTTGGAGAAGATGATTTTAGAGTAGGAAAAGAAAATAATTTATCTCCATTGGTAACTGTAAATGAAGATGGCACAATGAAAAAAGGAGTTATTGGAGAGGGAAAATTTATTAAAGAAGCAGAACCAATAATTATTGAAGAATTAAAAAAACGGAATTTGATTTTTAAAGAAGAGTTGTACGAACATGATTATCCGTTTTGCTGGCGTTGTAAAACTCCACTTTTGTATTACTTACACACATCTTGGTTTTTTGCCATAGAAAAGATTAAAGAAAAATTAATTCAAAATAATCAAAAAGTAAATTGGATTCCTCCTTATATAAAGAAAGGAAGATTTGGTAAATGGTTAGAAGAAGGCAGAGATTGGAATTTTTCTCGAGAAAGATATTGGGGAACACCCTTGCCAATCTGGAAATGCAAAAATTGTCAAAAAGTTGAATTAATTGGTTCAAGAGAAGATTTAAGAAAAGAAAAATTTTCCACTAATAGATATTTTATCTTAAGACACGGATTAGCAAAGCAAAATATTAATGGAATAGTAAATTCTTCTCCGGAGGAAAATTTTCCCTTAACCCAAAAAGGAAAATCTCAAGCTAAAAAAGCTGTTTTAAAATTAAAAAAATTATTAGACTCGTCTTGTCAAAGCCCTCGGCGTAACACAGGCAAAGAAAAATTAGATATTATTTTTTCTTCCGATCTTCAAAGATGCAAAGAAACAGCAGAAATTATTTCTAATGAATTAGGAGCTAAAATTATTTTTTCTTCAGAACTTCGAGACCTAAATTTTGGAGAGTATAATGGTAAGAGCATTATGCAATATAGAAAAGATTTTCCTTATGACCTTTCAAGATTTCAAAAACGTTTGCCTGGCGGAGAAAGTTGGAATGATTGTAAAAAAAGAATGATAAAATTTATAGAAAAAATCGAAAAAAAATACCAAAATAAAAATATTTTAATTATTAGTCATGGCGATCCTTTATGGCTGTTGGAAGGAGCGATGAAGGGATTAACTAATGAAGAAATACTAAATTCAAGAAAAAAAATGATAGACAAAGGAGAATTAAGAGAAATTGAGTTTAAAAAATTTCCCTATAATAAAAAAGGAGAACTTGATTTCCACCGGCCTTTTGTTGATGAAATAAATTTTTATTGTCCGTATTGTCAAAAAGAAAAAATGCAAAGAGTGAAAGAGGTTGGTGATGTTTGGTTTGATTCCGGCGCGATGCCCTTTGGTCAAGCTCATTGGCCATTTAGTCAACCCAAAAGTCAAAGATTAAAACCACCAGAATTATTCCCTGCAGATTTTATTTGTGAAGGAGTAGATCAAACAAGAGGGTGGTTTTACACATTATTAGCAGTTTCTTCACTCCTCTTAGGATTTCCCGCTCCGTATAAAAATGTTTTAGTTTTAGGTTTGCTTCTTGATAAGGAAGGCAAAAAGATGTCGAAATCAAGGGGAAATGCAGTTTTTCCAGAAGAAATGATTCAAAAATATGGAGCTGACACTATCCGATTTTACTTTTTTACAATTAACCAGCCATGGGAGTCAAAAAAATTTGATGAAAAAGATTTAAGAAAAACCTATAATCGCTTTATTTTAACAATCGAAAATTTACTTAACTTTCTTTTAACTTATACAAATACAAAAACAAAAAAGCTAAAAACTGTTTCTTTAAAGAAAGAAATTTTAGATAACTGGATTTTATCAAAAATAGAAAATTTAAAGAAAGAAATAGATGATCTTTTATCTAATTATAAAATAGTTGAAGCTGCAAGATTAATCGAAAAATTTACTATCGAAGATCTCTCCAATTGGTATTTAAGAAGATCAAGATATCGGCTAAAGAAGGGTGATAAAAACGCTATTGCTACGTTTAGTTATGTGCTCTTTAATCTTTCCTTAATCTTAGCTCCATTTACTCCATTTTTAAGTGAGGAAGTCTATCAAAAAGTTACGGGATCAAATTTCAAAAGTAAAAAATCAGTTCATTTAGAAAAGTTTCCTGAAGTAAGAAAAGATTTTATTAATAAGGAATTAGAAGAAAAGATGGGAAAAACAAGAGAAATTATTACCCTGGGACTTTCTGAGAGAAAAAAAGCAGGAATAAAAGTAAGACAACCAATCGCTTCGCTTAAAATTAAAAATC
>DAOSAR010000002.1:39397-44940 GCA_035360455.1 Candidatus Pacearchaeota archaeon
ATCAAAAATAATGAAGGATTATTAAATTTAATTAAAGATGAATTAAATGTTAAAGAAGTAATTTTTGATTCTAAAATCAATGGAAAAGTAGAGTTAGATACTAAGATTACACCAGAGTTGAAAAAGGAGGGAATGTTGCGAGAAGTTTTACATCAAATTCAAGCGATGAGGAGAGAGGCTAAACTGAAACCAAAAGACAAAATAAAAATTATCTTTGATTCTTCTTCTGAAGAAATTGTTAATCTTGTTAAAGAAAATAAAGAATTTATTCAAAAAGCTACCCTTGCCAGAGAAATTAGCCAAATAAAAAAACCTCCTTACTTAACAGAAAAGGAGGTAGAAATAGACGAAAAGAAACTTTGGCTAGCGTTTAAGAGGTAATATTTTCTTTTTCCCACCATTCTCTAATAAAAGCAATAATAATTCCTATTAGAAGTCCTATTATTAAAGCGATAATAATATTGAAAATAATATTTGTGCTTTCAGATTTTATTAAAGAAGGAGATTTGGATATTTTAGTTGGCTGAAGATCATTTAACTGATCTCTTAAATTAGAAATATTTATTTGTAAATCAGCAATGCCTTCTGAATATTTTTTTTGGGTTTCAAGCAAATTTAACTCTTCTTGGGTATCTTTAATGTTTTCTTCAATCTCTGCTCTTTTTTTATCTAGTTTTTCTTGATGCTCTGCTAAAATAACTTTATTTAATTCTTCTAAGATTTTATTTGCCTCATCAGAATTTGAAGAATTCATAGAAATTATTACCAAATTTGTATTTTGGGGATTTTCAGCTTTAATTGAGGGAAGGTTTTCTATATTTAAATTTTTTTCTATTAATTTGTTATAGTTTCCATTTTGAATTTTTTCCACTAACTGAGGAGGAATTTCTATTGGATCTGTTCCTATTTTTCCTATTTCTAAAATTGTATCTGCTTCATAGCTTTTTGGAATTAAAAAACTTAAAATTGCAGCTAAAATTGCTGCTCCGATGGTAATTCCCACAATCAACCATTTTCTTTTTATAATAACTTTAATATAATCTTTTAAATTGATTTCATCATTATTTTCTGGCATATAGTAAATTATATTTATGGAAAAGAATATTGTCAAATTAATTTATCAAAATTCTTTCTGGTTGGGTATTACTGAGGTTATTTCAAAATTAGTTGGTTTTTTAATTTTGATTTGGTTAGCTCGCTATTTTGGGCCAGAACTTTATGGGAAATGGTCATTTGCCCTTGCTTTTGTTACTATTTTTTCAGTTGTTGCCGATTTTGGTCTTTCTACTTTAACAGTCAGAGAGATTGCTCGTGATAAGTCCAAAACAGAAGATTATATTTTAAATATTACTTTTTTGAAAATTATCTTAGGGATTTTAAGCTTAGTTTTAATGGCTTTGGCAATTAATTTCATTAAGAGCAATGATCCGGAGACAATAAAATTAGTTTATTTTCTTGGAATTTATATTATTTTGAATACTTTTGCTGCCTTTTTTGAGTCAATTTTTAGGGCAAATGAAAAAATGCAATATGAAGCAATTTGCCGAATTTCTCAAAGCATTTTACTTTTAATTTTAACATCTTTGTTTATTTTTAAAAAGTCGCCTATTTTGAATATTAGCTTTGCTTATATAAGCGGAGCTTTGTTTGGAACAATTTTATCTTTTATCTTCCTCTTGAAATATTTTTTTTCAAGAACTAAAAAGCCAAAAATTAATTTTCAACTTTGCAAAAAAATTCTTTTGGAATCGTGGCCATTTGGACTTAGCACTGTAGCTATTTTTTTATATAATTACTTTGATCAAACAATGCTTGGGATTATGAAAACTAATAGAGAGGTTGGACTCTACAGCGCAGCTTTTCGAATAATTTTTACTTTTCAAGTTTTTGGTGATATTCTTTCAATTGCTTTTTTCCCTCAGCTTTCGAAAAAATACAAAGAAAAGCTTGCTGACTTAAAAGAAATTTTTTCCCATTTTCAAAAAACAATTTTAATTTGTGTTTTACCTTTAAGTTTATTACTTTTTTTCTTTGCACAACCAATTTTATTTTTTCTTTATGGGAAAGAATACATTGAAGCTACTACTGTTTTTCAAATATTGACTGTAGCAATGGCAATTTTACTTTTTTCTTTTCCATTTTCAGAAGTATTAAAAGCAACTGATAGACAAAAAACGTATCTCTTTGGTATTGGTAGTGGCGCTACTCTAAATGTGATTTTAAATTTTTTGTTTATTCCTTCTTTTGGAATGACCGGTGCGGCTATTGCCACTTTAATTTCCGAAATTTATGTTTTAATTTTTATGTGGTTAAAGGTAAAAAATTTATGGAAAATTTCCTTAAAAAATCAATAGAAGTTTGTATTTTATTATTAACTTTTTTACTCCCGACAAGCTGTTTGAGCCTTTATTTTAATATTCATCCAGCTGTTTTGATTATTTTTTTGCTTTTAATTTTGGAAATTTTGGCAATTTTTGCAAATTATAAATCTTTAAATTTTAAAAAATTTTGCAAAGAAAATAAAAAAATAATTCCTTTATTTCTACTTTTTCTTTTACTTTTCTTGCAAAGTATTTTTTCTTTGATTTTTGCTCCAGAAATGCCAGACTCAGCTTATGAGTTCCATATAAATGGCTTTGAATCACCGGATCTTATTCGTTATTATGGTCTTTTTACCCTTTTAAAATCTTTAATCTTGGGAAGCTTATTAATGATCCTTATAAAAGAAAAAGATTTTTTTTTAAAAATTATAAAAATGCATATTTTAACTTCAGTAATTTTTTCTTTATTTGGGATAATAAATTTTTTAACTTACTCTGTTTTTCAAATTTCTTCTTTTGATTTTGGAGTAATGGAAAATAGAATAAGGTCAGTTAGTGTTGAACCCCAAGCTTTTGCTAGCTATCTTTTAACGGTTATTCCATTTTTACTTTTAGGGCTTTTATCAAAAAGGGAAGTATTTTTTCAAAAGAAATTTTTGACAACTTTTTTTATTATCGACATTTCTGCTTTTATTTTAACCTTTTCTACAGGAGGGATGATCGCTTTTTTAACAATGATTGCAGTTTTTTATCTCTCTCTTTGTTTTAAAAACCAAAGAAAACAATTTTCTTCCAAAGCTCTTAAAATATTTAGCATTTGTTTTATTATTTTAGCTATTTTTATTTTCTTTTTAGAAAAAGAAGAAATCGTTTCAATGTTTCAAAAATTTAATATAAATAAATTCTCATCACTAAGCGAACGGTTAAAAAGTTGGCAAGCTGGAATTGAAATGATAAAAGCAAACCCCTTATTTGGAGTTGGACCAGAAAGCTATGGTTATTTTTTTAAAGAATATAGTAATCTTCCCTTGCCAGTTCCAACCATTGGAGGACCAGGTGCGCCAGCAGTAATTTTGCCTCTTCCTCAAAACTTGCTAATTGGAATGGCTGCTAATATTGGAATTTTGGGAGGAATTTTTTTCTTTTTGATTTTTCTTTATCTTGGTATAAAATTACTTAAAAAAATGCAGATAAGCGCAGAAAAAAATACAGATATAGAAAAATTTATTCTTTCTTTTTCTCTTTTTTTGGTGCTTCTCTGTTTATTTATTCAAAATATGGCTTTTTGGGCACCTTATGCTTTCTTTTTGTGGTTTTTTATTGGTTTGGGAGGAGCATTTATTAACAATTATGGAGAAACAAAAACTTCTAATTTTGCACGGATGGGGATCAAATAGCGAGCGTTGGCAAAAGGTAAAAGAAATTATAGAAAAAGAAGGGATTGATATTTTAATACCAAATCTCCCCGGTTTTGGTTTTACGCCGCCACCAGAAAAACCTTGGGGAGTTGATGATTATTTAAATTGGGTTTTAAATTTTTTAAAAGAAAACAATTGGCAAAAATTTAACCTTCTTGGCCATTCTTTTGGAGGAGGCATTTCTGTAAGGCTTGCCCAAACTCATCCTGAAATGATTGAAAAATTAATTTTATGTGCCCCCGCGGTAATTAGGAATGAAAAGCCAAAAAGAATTTTATTCTTTTCTTCCCTGGGAAGCGTTGGAAAGAAAATTTTATCCTTGCCGGGATTTAAAAAACTTTATCCGGTTTCTCAAAAATTAATCTCTAAAATTTATGGTTCAAAAGATTACTATGCAGCAGAGGGGGTGATGAAAGACACCTTTAAAAAAGTCATTAGTGAAGATTTAAAATTCGCCTTAGAGGAAATAAAAGCACCAACTTTGATTTTGTGGGGAGATAAAGATGAAATGCTTCCAGTGGAACACGCTTATATTCTTCACCAAAAGATAAAAAATTCAAAATTAATAATTTTTCCTGGCGGAAAACACTCTCTTAATATTCAAATGCCAGAAAAAATTGCAGAATCAATTCTTAAATTTTTAAAAAGTTAAGTTCATTGGGGATAAAGATTTTGATTTTTGACAAAAAAGAGAAAAATTATTATAATAAAAAAGTTCTTTAGCGGTTCTTTAAAAAATAATAAGAAGGGAGGGGAGAAAAATGATTCAAAGCATGAAAAGAATCATCAAAAAAATAGGAGAAATAGATTTAATAAGATCTCTAAGCGTTCTTAATAAAGAAGATATTAAAGTAATCTTTTCTGCGATTTTGCCAATGATGCCAAAAGAATGTTATTGGATAGATGGAGAAAAAATCAGCCTTCCTTTGATGGAAATGATAGGAGAATTACTTATAGAAGGAAAATTTGAAGAGATAATAGAATCACCTTCAAAAATTTGCGAAAGGTGCAAATGTCAGTGCCAAAATTTGACTGCAGTCGATGCTAATAAAAAATAATTTATCCAATTCCCAAATAAGGCGTGAAGTTTTTTCTTCACGCCTCTTTCTTGTATTAAACTATCCTCTTAAAATTTTTGGTGGAGTAACTGTTAGGTCAATAATAAGAGATGCCTTATTTTGAGGGAGGCTATTAGCGTTAATAATTAAATCTGGTTGAATTTTTTTATTTTTAAACTGTTTCAGAATTTCTTTTAAGTTTCCGGAAGCAGGTTTTTCAGAAATATTAGCAGACGTTTGAGCTAAAGGGAAATTTATTTTTTTTAATAAATAATTTAAAGGTTTATAATTGGGAATGCGGATAGCAATAGTATCTTTTTTAACTCCATAAATTTCTTCTTTAGTTTTTTTCTTTTTAAGAACTGCAGTTATTTTACCAGGCCAAGTAAATTTTAAAAATTTTTCTTGTTTTCGATCAATATCTGCAAATTTTTTTGCCATTTTGATATTTTTTACGAAAAGAGAAATAGGTTTTGTCTTTGGTCTCTTCTTAATTTTGAAAATTTTTTCCACTGCTTCTTTGTTGGTGGCATCGGCTAAAAGACCATAAACTGTATCAGTAGGAAAAAGAACAACTTTTCCTTGCTTTAAAAAGTTTATTACAATAGCTAACTTTTTTTTCTCAATTTTTTGTGGGTCTAATTTTATAATTTGTGTTCTCATATTTTTATAAATTATAACACCAAATACTTTAATTATTGCAAATTTTGACAAAATAGGTATAATAATTAGTATTCAAATAGCGT
>DAOSAR010000002.1:45040-49060 GCA_035360455.1 Candidatus Pacearchaeota archaeon
ATTCTAAAACGTTCATTCGAATGATATTTGAATTAAATGGTGTAAGCCATATATTTGTGGAATTTGAATATTATTCGTAGATTGGAATTATATTTATGCAGAAAGAAAAAAATTATTTTCAAGATTATAAAGAATTTTTAAAAGCCCCCAAGGTAGGAGATATTATAAAGGGAAAAGTCATTCAAAAAGGAAAAGGAGGTATTTTTTTAGATTTGGGAAATTTTAAAACTGGAATAGTTAAAAAAGATGATTTAGCTATGACAAAACAGGATTTATCAAAAATTCAAATCGGAGATGAAATAGCAGCAAAGATTATCAATATTGAAAATGAAGAAGGTTTTGTTGAGCTTTCATTAAAAGAAGCAAGTGAAGATATTGCCTGGAAAAAACTAGAAGAATTAAAAGAAAAACAAGAAAAAATTTCTTTAAAACCAGTTAGTGCAAATAAAGGTGGTTTAATTTTTAATATTTCAGGTATTCAAGGATTTTTACCTGCATCTCAACTTTCAGCAAAGCATTATCCAAAATTAGAAGATCCTACTCCTGATAAAATTTTTGAAGAATTAAAAAAATTAATAGGCGAAGAACTCGAAGTAACAATTATCAACATTGATTCAAAAAATGGAAGATTAATCCTGTCTGAAAAATAATTCTCTTTAAAGTTAACTACACACATTTTTTCCTGTAATATTTTTTATTTTAAAAGTTATACATCTTTAAAATTAGACATCGATTTTCCTCTTATTATGAGCAATTTTTGGAAAAATATTTTATCTATTTTTTTAATTTTCCTATTTTTAGGAGCAGTCTTTTCACTTTTTAATCCGTCTCAGCCGGTAGAAGAAGTTACTTTAAGCAAGCTTGCTGAACAAATTGAAAATGGCAATGTAAAAAATATTGAAGTACAAGGTAGTCAAATAACAGTTGAGCTTCAAGATGGAACAAAAGAAGTTATCACTAAAGAAGTAGGAACACCACTTGAAGAAATTTTAGTAACTGCTTATGGGGTAAGTCCTCAAGCCCTAAGAGAGGTTAGTATAAATTCTCGTCCGGAAAGTGGAGATATATGGTTATTAGTTTTACTCTCAATTCTTCCCTTCTTTCTTTTTGGCATTTTTATGTGGTGGATTTTAAGACAAAGCAAACAAGGAGCGACTCAGGCTTTTACTTTTAACAAAGCTCAGCCAAAAGTTTATGGAGGCGGAAAAATAAAAGAAAAAGTTACTTTTGACGACGTTGCAGACCTTCAAGAAGCGAAAGAGGAATTAAAAGAAGTTGTTGATTTTTTAAAAAATCCTCAAAAATTTCTTGATATGGGAGCGAGAATTCCAAGAGGAGTTTTGTTAGTTGGTGCTCCTGGGACAGGAAAAACACTTCTCGCAAGGGCTGTTGCTTCCGAAGCTGGCGTACCTTTCTTTTCAATTTCGGGGTCAGAATTTGTAGAAATGTTTGTGGGGGTTGGCGCGGCAAGAGTAAGATCTTTATTTGATGAAGCAAAGAAACATGCTCCAGCAATTTTATTTATTGATGAGTTAGATGCCGTGGGGAGATCTCGAGGAGCAGGAATTGGAGGAGGTAATGATGAGAGAGAACAAACCTTAAATCAAATTTTAGTAGAAATGGATGGCTTTGAAAGAGATACCAATGTTATTGTGATGGCAGCAAGCGTAACTGGTGATACCCCTGTTTTGGTAAAACAAGATGGGGAAATTAAACTTTCCCCAATCTCTAAAGTGATCGATGCTTGTTATAAAGAGGATGAAGAAGGCGTTGAAAAATTAACGCCAAACCTTGAGGTGTTAGGATTTGAGAAAAAACCTGCTAAAGGAGGTTTTAAGAATAATTTGTACTTTTCAAATAGTGCTTTTAAAAAAGTAAAAAGTGTTTTTAGACATAAAGTAAACGAAATCTATAAGATTGAGTTTAGAGGTGGAGAGATTAAAGCAACTGGTAACCATTCTGTTTTTGTGCGAACATCGGAAGGATTAAAAACAAAAGCAGTTGCTGATTTAAAACCAGGCGATATTTTAGTAAGCCTTCCTTATAAAGTTAACCGGACAAATTTAAAAAAAGAAATCAGAGCTCATAAATTTAACCCGGAATTCAACCTTGAACTTCCGCTTTGGCAACCTTTATTTGAAAAATTTGAATCGGTTAATTTTGCTTATCAATACGCCCTATCAAATGCCGGAGAAATTTCCCAAACTCAATTAGGTAAAACATTCGGTTTTTCTCAAAGAACAATTGGTAAATGGCAGCAAGGAATATGCGGACCAAGGGCATTATCAAGAAATTATTATAAATATAAAGACATTTTACCAGAAAAGGTGAAAGTAACACCTGATTTGATGCGACTTTTTGGGTATTATACGGCCGAAGGTTATGCTAGAAAAGAGATTGATTTTTGTTTTAACAAGAAAGAAAAAGATAAGGTTGAGGATGTAAAAAAATTAATGAAAAAAATCTTTAATTTAGAACCCGATAGAGTAAGATTTATTACTCCTGGCGCTGTTAATATTACTTATTACTCTAAACCTGTTGCCAACTTCTTTTCCTTTCATTGTGGCAAGGGAGCTAAAAATAAACATTTACCTTCCTTTATTTTTGAGGCACCTTTTGAATATTTTAGAGAATTTTTAAGAGGGTATTTAGCCGGAGATGGCTATATAGATAAAAGAGGAAAAGGAGAGATTACTTCTGTAAGCAAACAATTAATTTTAGAATTAAATTGGCTTTTCAGAATGCATGGATTCAAGAGCTATATTCGTTCGTTTAAAACTAAAGAAGGAAGGCGAATTAACAATGGTAAACCCGTAAAAGAAAGTACCGCGTGGAAATTAGGATTTGGGAAAAATCAAAACCCCTTAAACTCACCTGATTCAAGAATGAGTGGTTCTGCTTGGCGTTCGGTAGTTAAAAAAATAAATAAAATTCCTTATGAAGGATATGTTTATGATTTTTGTGGTTGCGAAAATGAGGCTTTTTTTGGAGGAGAAAGTCCTATACTTTTGCACAATACCAATCGCCCGGATATCTTGGATCCTGCCTTATTGCGGCCTGGAAGATTTGATAGAAGAATAGTTTTAGATTTACCAGATTTAAGGGGAAGGGAAGAAATTTTAAGAATTCATGCAAGAGGGAAACCATTAGCAGAAGATACCAATTTAAGAGAAATTGCTGAAAGGACACCGGGTTTTTCTGGTGCAGATTTGGCGAATTTAATGAATGAAGCAGCAATCTTAGCAGCCAGGCGTAACAAAAAAGAGATCACCCAAGATGAGCTTCGAGAATCAATTGAAAAGGTTCTTTTAGGGCCTGAAAGGAAAAGTCATATTTTATCAGAAAAAGAAAAGAAAGTTGCCGCATACCATGAAGCAGGGCATGCTTTAGTAGCTTCTTTTATGCCAAATTCTGAACCAGTTCAGAAAATTTCAATTGTCTCTCGGGGTTTAGCTGCTGGATATACTTTAAAATTGCCAAACGAAGAAATTCATCTAAAAACAAAGGGACAGTTTCTAGCTGATTTGGCAACTTTAATGGGTGGTTTCGTTGCTGAAAAATTAATTTTTAAAGATATTACCACAGGTGCCTCAAATGACCTTAAAGAAGCTACTGAGCTTGCACGTAAATTAGTTATGGAGTATGGAATGTCGCGTTTGGGACCACGAACTTTTGGCAAAAGAGAAGATTTGGTGTTTTTGGGAAGAGAGATTACTGAACAAAGAGACTTTTCAGAAGAAGTAGCTGAAAAGATTGACAAAGAAGTAGAAAGATTTATAAAAGAAGCGGAGAAAAACGCTGAAAAAATATTAAAAGAGAAAAGAGATTTATTAGAAAAACTTGCTAAAGCTCTTATGGAAAAAGAAACTATTGAAAGAAAAGAATTTGAGGAAATAATAACTAATAACTAATAGCCGAAAATTTGTTTCAGTTTTCAGCTTTTCTTCGCGCACGTAGCTCAGCGGTAGTAGCACCACTCTTATAAAGTGGGGGTCGCAGGTTCGAGCCCTGCCGTGCGCA
>DAOSAR010000003.1:0-3533 GCA_035360455.1 Candidatus Pacearchaeota archaeon
GCATCAGCCATTATGATAATTTTGTGATATCTTAATTTGTTAATATCAAAATCATCGGCAATGGCAGTGCCAAGAGCAATAATTAAAGATTTTATTTCTTTGGAAGATAAAACTCTATTTAAATGTACTCTTTCAACATTTAAAATTTTTCCTCTTAAAGGTAGAATTGCCTGAGTGCGTCTATCCCGACCCTGGCGTGAACTTCCGCCGGCTGATTCTCCCTCGACTATGAACAATTCTGATTCTTCAGGGTTTCTAGAAGTACAATCTGTAAGTTTTCCGGGCAAAGCTAAACCTTCTAAAAGTCCTTTTCTTAAAACTGATTCTTTAGCTGATTTTGCTGCCTCCCTTGACTTTGCTGCTAACAAACATTTTTCGATAATTATTCTTGCATCTCGAGGATTTTTTTCTAAAAAATCAGGCAGAAGATCGGAAATCATCGTCTCAACTGCTGACCTTGCTTCGGGATTTCCTAGTTTTTGTTTTGTTTGCCCCTCAAACTCAGGTTCTGGAAGTTTTACCGAAACTATTGCTGTTAAACCTTCTCTTACATCGTCTCCTTCTATTTTATCTTTTTCAGTTAATAATTTATTTTGACGCCCCCAATTTTGTAATGTTCGTGTTAAAGCAGCTCGAAAGCCAGTAAGGTGCGTTCCGCCCTCTCTTGTCGGAATATTATTGGCGAAAGAAAGCTCCTCTGATTCAATATCATCTGTATAGCAAAAAGCAACTTCTACTTGAATATCTCCTATTTGTTTTTTCCCATAAAAAATATTTTCTTGTAATATTTTTTCTCCTCGACAAAGCCAGCGGAGCAATGATTTGATTCCTCCTTCAAAATAAAAAGCATAAGATAAAAATGGTTCTTTTCTTTCATCTTTAATTCTTATTTTTACTTTTGGTAAAAGATATGCTTGAAGGCGTAAGTGATCAACTACTTTTTTAAAAGAAAATTCGATTTTCTTAAAAATTTCTGGATCAGGTTCAAAAATTATTGTAGTGCCGGTACGGTCAGTTTTGCCGAATTTCTCTACTTTTGTAGTTGGTTTCCCTCTTTCATATTCTTGAAAATATTTTGTTCCATCACGATAAACTTCTGCTCTCATCCATTTCGATAAAGCGCAAACAACGGAAACTCCAACTCCATGTAATCCTCCAGTTGCTCGATAAGTCTTGCCCCCAAATTTTGCACCAGCATGAAGATAAGTCATTACTGTTTCTAGAGCTGATTTTTTAGTTTGAGGATGAATATCTACTGGAATTCCCCGTCCATTATCAGATACTTTTATTCGATTTTCTGGCAAAAGACATACTTCAATCTCATTAGCAAAACCCATTGTCGCTTCGTCTAAAGAATTATCAACAACTTCAAAGATTAAATGATGCAAGCCTTCAGAACCAGTTGATCCAATATACATCCCCGGCCGGCGGCGTACCGGCTCAAGACCTTCTAAAATATAGATATCTTTTGCATTGTAATCTGATTTCATAAAATATCAACGAATTTACGAATATAGTTCGAATTTACGAATATGGATTTTTTTATTCAAAAATAATTATAATTCGTATCCGAAACTGCCAATTCGTATATTCGTACACCAGTTTCGGTTATTTTCTCACTTCCCAATTTTTATTTTTTTCTAAACCTTTAATAATTTTCTCCATCACTTTATCAACTTCCTTAGAAGATAAAGGTCTATTTTTTGATTGGAAAATAATATGAAAAGCTAAATTCTTTTTGTCTTTTGGCAAAGGTTCTCCTTCAAAAATATCAAAAATATCAATATCTCTTATTAAATTATTTTTATCAAGCTCGTGAATTTTTTGCATTACCTCGCCTGACAACGTTTGAGTTGGTACCAAAAGAGCAATATCTCTTATAATTTCAGGATAGGAAGAAGGAACTTCATATTCATGCTCTTCTTCTGCAACCTTTAAAAGTTTTTCAAATTCAATTTCGAATGCAAAAACAGGTTTTTCAATTTTATAAAAATCTAATATTTCCCGTCTTATTTCTCCTAAAAATCCTAACTCTAAATCCCCTATTTTTATTTCAGCTGAAGTCCCTCTTTGCCAAAATAATCTTGGTGTTTCCTCAGGAGTATCTTCGAAGTTGTCAAAAAAAACATCAACTATTCCAAGGCTTTCAAAGAGACTTTCCAAAACTCCTTTTAATTCAAGAAATTTATTGGAACCAGAGATAATTCCTGCTATCATTTTCTTTTCTGTTAATTTATTTTTGTCTTCAAGATAATAGATTTTTCCAAGCTCGAAAACTCTTATCTCTTTTTCTCTTTTTTGATTAGCTTCAACCATTTTCAAAAGATTTGGCAAGAGTGACGGACGTAAATACTTTGTGTTTGAGCTTACAGGATTTTTAATTTCAATAAGGTTTGAAATAAATCTTGTCGGGGTAAGCATAAAAAGTTCTGCGTCTTTTTCGGAAAGAAAAGAATAAAGATATGTTTCTGTAAAACCAAATTCTTTTATTAATTCTTTCACTTTTTTCTCCCAAAGTAATTCTTCGTTTTTTGCAGGAATAGAAATTGGCAAAATTGGCATTGCTGGTGGAATATTTTGATAACCATAAATTCTTCCAATTTCTTCAATAAGATCTTCAGGAATTGAAATATCAAGTCGACGAGTGGGAACTTCTACAAGAAGAGATTTATTAATTTTTGATGCATTTTTTATTATTTTGAAACCTAATGAATTTAAAATTTTAGTTATTTCTTTTGGAGAAATTTTTACACCCAATAGTTTTTCAACGTAATCTAGGTCTAGTTTTATTCTTCTTGGATAAGCTCTTTGAGGATAAAAATCAACTATACCTTTTACAATTTTTCCTTTTGCGTATTTTTGGACAAGAAACGCCGCTTCGTTTATAACTTCTTCTGTTAAATTAGGGTCGATGCCATTTTCAAAACGCCAAGAAGCATCGGTTCTTAATTTCAACTTGCGGGAAGAATGGCGAATAATTTTCTGATCAAAATTAGCTGATTCAATGACTATAGTTTTGGTTTTTTCATCAATCTCTGGAATTTTTCCGCCTTTAATTCCAGCAAGAGCTAATGGCTGTTTTTCATCAGCGATTACTAATATATCCTTATCGAGTGTGTAATTTTTTTCATCTAGGGTTACAATCCTTTCTCTCTCTGTTGCAAAACGAACAATAAGTTTTTTTCCTTCAATTTTATCATAATCAAAAGCATGAAGAGGTTGACCCGTTTCCAGCATTACATAATTTAAAATATCAACCACATTATTAATTGGCCTCAAACCACACGCTTTTAATCTTTTTTGAATTACCTCTGGCGATGAAGCTATTTTCACGTCAGTAATAACTCGGGCGGTATATCTTTTACATGCACTTTGATCTTTAACCTCTACCGTCAAAAAATTTTTTGCTTTTAATGTCTTATCTTCCTTCGGTTTAAAATTTGGAATTTGGAATTTGGAATTTTTTATTAATACTGCTATTTCCCTTGCAATTCCCAAATGAGATAAACAATCACAAGCTCGATTTGGCAAAA
>DAOSAR010000003.1:3633-16253 GCA_035360455.1 Candidatus Pacearchaeota archaeon
ATTTCCCTTGCAATTCCCAAATGAGATAAACAATCACAAGCTCGATTTGGCAAAATATCAATATTTAAGATAAAATCTCTGTCTTCTTCTTTTACTTCCTCGACTTCAAAACTATGCATTGTTAAAAACTCAGCCAATTTTTCAGGTTTTGGTAATTTTTCTTTGAAAAAAGATTGTAACCAATTGTAAGAAAAAATCATAAGGAGTAATCACGAATATACGAATATACACAAATATACGAATTACGACTATTTTGTATTTATAATTCTTCGATACTTCACACCATCACGCGTAAAATAAATAAGTATTGCAAGTTTATATCCACCTGAACGTAAATATTATAAAACTTGTTTTATATGAACATAACCAAATCGTGGTCTTGTCTTTAATTCAATGACAATTTTATCTTCAATTAAGAAATCTAAAAAATAACTCCCGATATTTTGATCTTGATAATTTAATTTTATACATTTTTCTTTTTCGTAAGAAATTTTTTCCTTATCAAGTTCTCTTGCAAATGCTTTTTGATAAAATTTCTCACTCATCCCAAATCCAATTTCATTAAATATTTTAAAGGCAACGCCAATAATTTTATAACTCAACTCAGGATAAATAATTTTCGTCTCGTTCATAATCCTTAACAGGATTAATCACGAATATATAAATAGCCATGAATATACGAATTTGTATATTATTTTAAATTTGTATATTCGTGATTACTCTATCCATGAATTCGTATATTATTTTAAATTCGTATATTCGTGATTACTCCTGTTCTAAAAACCTCAAGTCTCCTGAATAAAATAATCGAATATCGTTAATCTTATGTTTTAACATTGTTAATCTATCAATACCCATTCCAAAAGCAAAACCTTGGCAATCTTTTGGATTTAAGCCGGCATTTTTAAATACATTAGGATGAACCATTCCCCCACCCAAGGTTTCAAGCCATTTTCCTTCGAATTTAATATCAGCCTCCACGCTTGGCTCAGTAAAAGGAAAATATCCAGGACGAAAGCGTACTTCAATATCTTTGCCAAAAAAACTTTTAAAAAATTCAATTAAAGTTGCCTTTAAATTAGCCAAAGAAATATATTTATCAACCATTAATCCTTCCAATTGATAAAACTGAATTTCATGAGAAGCGTCGGTTGCTTCATATCTGAAAACCCTTCCTGGAACAACAATCCTTATTGGTGGGTTGTGTTTTTCCATATAATGCACTTGATTCGGCGAGGTGTGAGTGCGCAATAGAAATTTATAACTTTCAACTGACGATTTATAACTCTCGTTTTTAGTTTTTAGTTGTTGATTATTGGTTGACTTTAGCCAGAGCGTGCTCCAAAGATCTCTTGCTGGATGGTCTTTTGGAATATTTAAAGCATCAAAATTATACCACTCATTCTCAATTTCTGGTCCCTCTACTACTTCAAATCCCATTTTTCCAAAAATTTCTTCACATTCAAAAAGCACTTGAGTTAAAGGATGAAGATGGCCACGGGGAATTTTTTTTCCGGGCAGGCTTACATCAAAAAAACCTTTATTTTTGGAAACTTCGGTAGCTTTTAATAAAAGACTTCTTTTTTCTTTTATCTCTTCTTCAATTTCCTTCTTAATTTCATTGGCTTCTTTGCCCAAATCCTTTCTTTTTTCGGAAGAAAGTTTTTTTAAATCTTTAAAAAAGAGCGTAATTTCTCCTTTTTTCCCCAAATATTTTTCCCAAAGACCTTCTAAATCTTTTAAAGTTTCAACATCTTTTACCTCTTTTTGAAATTGATTTTTGATAGTTTTTAAATCCATATTATTTTTAATTATAGCAATCTTTTAAGCAATTTTCAACAATAAAAAAACAGAGGTCGGACTTCTGTTTTAGTTTTTTAAGAAAATCAACGAATAGCGAATTAATACAAATATACGAATTCCTTAACTTACCCTTAAAATCCGTATTCATGCTATATTCGTATATTCGTTGATACGTCCATATTCACAACATTCGTATCAAATTCGTTAGATTCGCATCAATGCTTTATTTTAAATAAAATGAATTCAATCTTTACATTCTCTCTGGCGCTGAAATTCCTAAAAGCGAGAGGCCATTTTTTAAAACAACGCCAATAGCACTTGTTAATAATAACCTAAAGTCTCTTAAATTTTTATCTTCAGCTTTAATTATTGGATAATGTTCATAAAAAAGATTATATTTTTGAGCCAAAGAAAAAATAAAATTGCAGATTAAATTAGGCGAACATTTTTCAGCTGCTTCATTGACTATTTCTGGAAATTTATAAATTGTTCTTAAAATACTCTCTTCCTCTTGGTTTAAACTCAAAACTTTATTTTTTTGCCAGTTAATATTGATTTTAGCCTTTTTTATCACGCTTTGACATCGAACATAGGTATATTGCAAATAAGGAGCTGAATTTCCCTTAAGATTTAAAATCTTATCCCAGTCGAAAATAACATCTTTACTATAATGCTCACATAAATCATTATATTTTACCGCTCCAATCCCTACTATTTTAGCTATTTCTTTTATTTCTTTTTCAGATAATCCTTTTGCAGTTTCTGATTTTCGAAGAATCTCTTCTGCCCTTAAAATTGCTTCTTTTAAAACATCTTCCAAATGAATAGTTTGCCCTTTTCTCGTTGAAAATTTACCACTTTTTGTTCGATATAATCCATGAGCAACGTGAAAAAATTTATCTTTTGAGCTCCATCCCAAAAGTTCAACTGCGCGGAAAAGTTGCTTTAAGTGAAGACTCTGCTCTGCTCCAATTTCATAAATTATTAAATCTGGATTCCATTTTTGAAACCGATATTTCACCGTTGCAAGATCCCTTGTAAAATAAGTTGTTGCTCCATCAGATTTTAAAAGCATTGCTGGTGGTAATTCGTCATTTGGAAATTTTATAATAAGAGCTCCCTTGCTTTTAGTAGCAACATTCTTTTGAATTGCCTCATCGATAATATCTTGAAGCATTCCTTCATAAAAACTTTCGCCAAGTGTGTAATCAATTTTTACATCTAAAAGCTGGTATATTCTATCAAACTCTTTAAGACTTACTTTAACACAAGCTTGCCAAATTTTTTTTGCCTCACTGTCTCCTTTCTCCAATTTTTTAAACCATTCTCTTGCTTCGTCTTTTAAAATTGGATTTTTTTCTGCTTCTTGGTGAAATTTAACATAAAGTTTTTCAAGTTCGTCAATCGTTAAATTTTGAATATTTTTCTCGTTTCCCCATCTTTTAATTGCTACGATTAATTTGCCAAACTGCGTTCCCCAATCTCCCAAATGATTATCGCCAATGCATTTCCAGCCCAAAAATTTATAAATATTGTAAATTGCTTGGCCAATAATTGTTGATCTTAAATGACCAATCCCAAAGGGTTTAGCAATGTTTGGAGAAGAATAATCAATAATCATTGTTTTACCCTTACCAATACTACTTGAACCATATTTATCTTTTTCTTTTATAATTTTCCTAAGCTCTTCTATTAAAACAGATTGTTTTAAGTAAAAGTTTAAAAAACTATACCCTGATTGATTGACTTTACCTGGAGATAAGGGTGCAATTTCTATCTTTTCTAAAAAACTTGGCATTTCTTCTTTAAGTCTTTCTTTGATATTTTTTGCCTGTGATATCGGCAAAAAAACAGAATAATCACCATATTCCTTTTTCGGCGGATGTTCGAGAGAAAAATTAGTGTTTTCTGGAATTATTTTTTTAATTAAATTTTCAATTTTTTCTTTAAACATAGGAATTAAAAATTTCTTACGCAATTCAAGTTTACGAATGCATCCGAATAAGCCGAAGATAATAAAACAACGATATGTTTCATTATTTGGAACATTCGGATTAAATTTGGATTTTTCGGGTCAGTTTTAAAATTCGGATGATAATCTCGGGTACATTCGGATTGCGTCGGATACTTAATTCTATCAAAAATGGCCCTTAAAAAAGAAGATTTTCCACCTTTTTCTTGACAAAATTATCTATATTTATTATGATATAATTAATGTGTTAAGATTTTCAATTAGAATCCCCTATCTTGGGGATTTTTTAATTGGATTAATTTTATAAAAATGAATGAATTGTTACCAAATAAAGTTTTCTCAATTATATTAATTTTTTCTTTGGGAATAAATTTTTCTTATCCTCAATTAGTAGAATCTGAAGCAAAAATTAATTATAAAGAATCTGATCTTGGAATGATAACAAATAATCTTTTGAAAGATGAAAATTGTCTTTTGATAGATAATAATACTTTTACTACGCTTAATTTGCCCTTATCCTTTAATGATAAAGATTTCTTAGAAGCTACGCAAGTACAAGTTCCCTTACGAAGAGAAAACGTCATGCTTACTGCTTACTCTAGTACTTATTTTGAATGTGATGGAAATCCATTTAGAACGGCTTCCGGCACTTATGTGAGAGAAGGAATTGTGGCTACAAATTTTTTACCATTTGGAACAAAAATTAGAATTCCGGAAATTTTTGGAGATAAAATTTTTGTGGTAGAAGACCGAATGGCAAAAAGATACTGGAAAACTGTTGATATTTGGATGCCAACGCATCAATCTGCTTTAAACTTTGGGGTAAAGCATGCTGAAATAGAAATAATAAATAATTTCTAAATTATCTTTTTCTTTTTTCGTTATCCCAATAACCTTATCGCTATTCCAATAATTGCTAAAACTACTCCAATAATCCAAAACCTCATCACAATTTTTGATTCTGGCCAACCTCTTGCTTGAAAATGATGGTGAATAGGTGTTGCAAGAAAAAGTTTTTTCTTAAAAATTTTTTTTGAGATAAGTTGCAAAATAACTGATCCCGCTTCCATAACTAAAAGTCCTCCGATTATTGGCAAAACTAAAACCGAATCAGTTAAAAAGGCAACTACTGCTAAGGTTGAAGTTAAAGCCAAGCTTCCAGTTTCACCCATATAAAATCTTGCCGGCGGAATATTAAACCATAGAAAAGCAAGAATTGCGCCAGTTGTAGCACCGCAAAAACTAGCCAAATCAACTTGATTCTGAACAAGAGCAATAATGCTAAAAGCAGCAAACATTGAAGCGAAAGCTCCACCAGCTAAGCCATCTAAACCGTCAATTACTCCTCCCGACCAACATGCCAAAGTCACAATTATAAATAATAAGATATATAATGGTACACCTAAAGAAAAATTGCCTATAAACAAAGGAGAACCCAAAGAAATATCTCCATTTCCTGGAATGTGAATTGTATTTATTTCAAGTTTGGCTGAAAACCACCATCCCCCAATTAGACCAATTAAAAATACTATTAAAAAACGTTGCCAAAAAGTAAGACCACCAGCGATATACTTACCTTTTCCTTTTACCTGTAAAATATCATCAATTAATCCTAAAAGAGCTGCCGCCAGCAAAGCAAACATTGGTAACCAGGTTTGAGAACGCGAGAGAAAATTAAGTTTTTGTAGCCAAAAAATGTCAGGAAAAAACTGAGCTAAGATCCAAAAAACAATAGCGATAACTAAAACACTTCCCCAGATTAAAACACCTCCAAATCGAGGAATAGAAACTTCTTTTTCTCTATTATATTTATTAAAAACTTCTGCCTCTTTACCATCAATAGTTTTCTTCCTACTACTTTTCCGCCAAAGTTTATGGCGATACAAAAAATTAGTTAAAGCAGGAGTAGCAATAACCGCCAAAGCACTGGCAAAAATTGTCAAAACAAAAACTTTAATAACGTTAACAGCAAGAGGAGACATATCTTAAAAAATTACCAAATTCCAAATTCCAAATTTTAAATTAATTGTTTGAAAATTTAAAATTAGAAATTAAAAATTGAAAATCTTACTCCCATCTATAAGCCCTGAAAAGCCAGTCATAAAGTTGTTGAGCTTTTTGAATTCGTTCGCCAATTCCCATCCCTAAAAGAACAATTACTACATTTCCTTCTACCTCACCTGGGGCCTTCATTGCTAAAATCATTGTTTCGCCAGCATCTTCAGTATAACCAGTTTTCCCTCCTAAAACTCCTTCGTTCGAAAGCAAATTTCGAGAAACGTTTCGAGGTTGGTGTAAAATTTCTCGACCAAGACTATCTTTTCCTATAACTGTTGTTTCTTTTGTACCTAAAATTTCCCAAATTTTTGGATAATTTACTATTGAATATTGAGTCATTACTGCAAGATCGTAAGCCGAAGAAATATTGTCTTCGTGATTTTTATCATCATCTAAACCATGAGGATTAAAGAAATGAGTTTTTGAAAGACCTATCTTTTCTGCTTTTTTATTCATTAAATCTATAAATTTATCTTCGCCAATTATTTCAGCTAAAGCACTACTCGCATCATTGCTGGAAACTAAAAGAGAAAGGTCTAGTAATCCTTCGATTGTCATTCTCTCTCCTGGCGAGAGCATTCCTGAAGTTCCTTCGGTTTCAACAGCTGATTTACTAACTTCTATTTCATTACTTAAGGAGTAATTATCGAGAGCAATCATCGCTGTCATTATCTTTGTAAGACTTGCAATCGGCAAGGCTTCATCAATATTTTTTTGGTATAAAATTTCTTCTTTCCCCTGGGGAATAAAAAGGATAGCAATTCCTGCTTTTTCTCCCAAATCCGGAAAAGAAATATCTTCGTTTCGAATAGGAAATAAAGTTGAGAATAATATTTTTTGACTTGGATTATTCTCTTCGCCTTGGACTACTTCAATGTTTTTTTTACCTTCTTCTTTACTACCAAAAGGAAAAAAAATAAAAATTAAAATAAGCACAATAATTAAAAGCAAGATAAAAATAATCGAGGTTTTTTTCATACTTTTAGACGCGGGTAAACGCGGATCTATACGCGGATAGACACAGATAATATCGGCGTAAATCTACTTCTGTTGTATCGCTTCTATCCCTGGCAGTTTTTTTCCAGCTAAAAATTCAAGCATTGCTCCACCGCCAGTTGAAAGAAAATCAAATTTTTTTTCAAGACCATATTTTGAAATTGCAAAAAGCGTCTCGCCTCCTCCGGCAACTTTAAAAGCTTTTGCCTCAGAAATTGCTATTGCTATCTCTTTTGTCCCTTTTTCAAATTCTTTTTTTTCAAACATACCCATTGGTCCATTCCAAATAATAGTTTTTGCTTTTGAAATTATATCTTTAAATTTTTCTATCGTTTTATCTCCAATATCAAAGCCTTGATTAAAATCAAGAGCATTATAAAGATTAGGATGAGAAAAATTAATCTCTTTTGCAATTTTCCCTCCCACTAAAACAAAATTAGCTAAGTCAAGAAATTTTTGAATTGTTGGCAACTTTGTTTCAATCTTTGCCCCACCGAAAACTGCCACCAATGGTTTTTCTGGATTTTCCAAAACTCTACTTAAATTTTTAATTTCACTTTCTAATAAAAAACCAGCAAAACTCGGCAAAAATTTAGGAATTCCAACTATCGAAGCGTGAGCACGGTGACAAGCTCCAAAAGCATCATTTACATAAATTTCTCCAAGCGAAGCTAATTCTCGCGCAAATGATTCATCGTTTTCTTCTTCTCCTTTGTGAAATCTTAAATTTTCTAAAAGTAAAATTTCTCCGTTTTGCATTCCTTCCACTATTTCTTTTATATTCTTTCCTACGCAATCCGGAGCTTTTAAAATTGATAAATCAAGGTAAGAAAAAAGAGCGTCGGCAATTGGTGTTAATCTTAAATTTTCAACTACTTTTCCTCCCGGGTCATCCAAATGACTCATTAGAATAATTTTTGCGTCATTCTCTAAAAGATAATTTATTGTAGGTAAAGTTTTTTCAATCCGATAAGTTTCCAAAACATTGCCATTTTCATCAATTGGACAATTAAAATCACAACGCACCAAAACGCGTGTTCCTCTTTGAATATCGGCTTCTCTTAGGGTTTTCATAAGAAAAATAAAGAATTTTAAAATAATGGTTTATAGTTTTTCTTTTTTTATTTTGACTTTTCCAAATTTAAAAATATCTTCTCCCTTTTTTAAAAGACCGTTTTGAGCACCCCTTATTTGAAGACAGGAAACAGCATTTAAAGATCCAAATTGAATGGCATATTCAATTTGGTTTAAATAAGTTTTTTTCTCTATTTTTGGCGACCATTTAATAAGTCCAGTAACAAATCCTGATCCAAAAGCATCACCACAACCTGTTCGATCCACTATTTTTTTTGTTTTTAATACACCGTAATTATAAAGATACTTTCCATCAGAAACAACTCCTCCAAAAGGCCCTTTTGTCATTATGCATATTCCTTCTACCCATTCATCAAGCCTTTTAAAAATTTCTTTTTCTTTATTATAGGAAAGGTCTGTAGCCAAAGATGCCTCTTCTTGGTTTAAAATTAAAACATCAGCAAAGTTTAATAATTTTTTCAAGCGATTTTTAGGTAAAGAAAGCTGAGTATTGCCAGGATTCATTGCAATTTTAATTTTATTTTTTTTAGCAAATTTCAAAATTTTTTCCCATATGCCCGCTAATTTTCCTGAAAGTGGCGCAATGTAAAACCACTTTGCTTTCAATTTTCCCCAGGGAATATTTTTATTAGCTAAAGTTTCTGAAGCACCTCGGTATACAAGAATAGTCCGTTCATCTTCTGTTGCTAAAATTACTGAATAATTAGTGTGTTTTTCTTTATCAAAAAAAAGAAAATCAGTGGAAATTCCTTTTTTTGTAAGTCTTTTTTTAATTTCATCTCCAGCTAAATCTTTACCTACTGCACCACAATAAGCTACCTTAAAACCTTGATTTTTAAAAGTAAAAGCAACGTTTGCTCCGCCTCCTCCGTATAAAAAATCAATTTCTTCAACAGGAATTTTTGAGCCTAAAGAAACATAAAGCTCTTTTTGGTTAAAAACTTTTTTCTCTTCTTTCACTAAGAAACTTTTACTCTTTAAAAAAATATCTTGAGTAGCAGAACCAAAAGTAATAATATCGTACATATTAGGTTAATTTTTTATCATTTTTAAGAATTCTTTTTCACTTATTGTTTTTACTCCTAATTCTTTTGCTTTTTCATACTTTGAACCAGGATTTTTTCCAACTACCAAAAAATCAGTTTTTTTAGAAATATTCGATGGAGTTTTACCACCAAGTTCTCTAACTTTCTCTTTGGCTTTGTCTCTTGACATTGATTCAAGTTCGCCAGTAAAAACAAAACTTTTCCTCTCTAACTTTTTATTTTTAATTTCTGGTTTTTGATTTTTAATTTTTATACCAACTTTTTCTAAGTTTTTCAAAAACTCAATATTTTTTTCATTAGAAAACCAATTAACAATACCTTCTGTCACCTTAGGACCGATTCCCTCAGTTTTTTGCAGGTCTTCTACTGAAAAAGACTGAAATTCTTTAATTAAATCAGAAATTGTTTTAATGCTTCGATTTCGCTCAGTATCTAATAATTTCTCTGCTAAAAGTTGAGCGGTTTCTTCTCCAACGTATTTAATCGAACAAGCTGTTAAAAGACGAGGCAAGGTAATTTCTTTTGATTTTTGAATAGCGCTAACAAGATTAGAAGCAGATTTTGCTCCAAATCTTTCAAGCGGTTCTAAATCCCCTTCTTCTAAAAGAAACAGGTCAGATGGCTGAGAAATTAATCCTTCGTCCATTAATTGATTAATAATTTTAGGGCCGAGGCCTTGAATATCAAAAGCTTTTTTAGATGCAAAATAATAGAGATGGTTTTTTTGTTTTGCCCCACATTTTTTATTCGAACAATAATGAGCAACTTCACCTTTCGGTCTTATAACTTTAGAACCACAAATAGGACATTTTTCGGGAAATTGAATTTCTCTTGCGTCTTTTGGCCGAAGATTTGGCAAAACCTTCACTATATGAGGAATAACATCACCTGCCTTTTCTACAATTACTGTATCTTTTATTTTAATCCCTAATCTTTTTATTTCATCGGCATTGTGAAGAGTAGCACGAGTAACTGTAGTTCCTCGTACATTAACTGGCCTTAAAACTGCAACAGGAGTAATTTTCCCAGTTCTTCCTACTTGGAAAACTACATCTTCTAAGATTGTTGTAGCTTGTTCTCCTGGCCATTTAAAAGCAACTGCCCAGCGGGGAGCTTTTCCAGTATAGCCCAACTTTTCTTGGTAATCTCTTCTATTCACCTTTACTACAATTCCATCAATCCAATAATCTTCTTCCTCTCTTTTTTTCTGCCATTCTTTCCAAAATTCAATAATTTCACTAATATTTTGGCAAAGTTTAAATTTTTTATTAACTTTAAAACCAAGCTCCATTAAGCGATGTAATTCTTCAAATTGAGTTTTGGGAATATCTTCCTCCGGCCAAGAATAATCATAAACAAAACAATCTAAGTGTCGTTCCGCTGTAATCTTCGGATCTAATTGCCGAACTCCGCCAGCGGCAGCATTACGAGGGTTAGCGAAAGGTTCTTCCCCTCGTTTCTTTCTTTCTTTATTTAATTTCTGAAAAACCGACCTTTTCATATAGATTTCTCCCTCAACTACGACATCAATATTCTCTTCTAATCTTAAAGGAATACTCTCGATCGTTTTTAAATTTTGAGTTACATCTTCTCCAATTTTCCCATCTCCTCTTGTTGCTCCAAGAACAAAAACTCCTTTTTGATAAGTTAAAATAATATGCATTCCATCAATTTTAAGCTCACAGTTATAATCAACTTCTTTTGTTTCTAATTCTTTTTTTATTCTCTCATCAAAATCTTTTAATTCTTCTTCTGAAAAAATATCATTAAATGACCACTGAGGAACAATGTGATGGACTTTTTTAAATTTATCAAGTGGCTTTCCGCCAATTCTTTGAGTTGGAGAATCAGGAGTAATAAGCTCAGGATATTGTTGCTCCAATTCATAAAGTTCATGCTTTAAAGAATCAAGAGCGGCATCGGAAATTTCCTGCCTATCAAGCACATGGTAAAGATAACGATGATAATTTATTTCTTTTTTTAATTTTTCAATTCTTTCTTTTGCTTCTTCTTTTGTCATATATTTTTAATTATTGTGGACTCTCTCCCCAACTATCAATGCAATAATTTCCAGCGCCAGCTTCGCAAGTTAAACCATTTGGTCGTTTTTCGCCATCGGTAGTAATTGTAACACTATAAGAATATCCATTATCTAAGGGGTTTTTGCCAGCAGGCACAAAAGTTTTATCTATGGTAATTGGCGTAGAAAATGAGCTAGTTGTTTTAATATAATATCTTCCTCTTTCTATCCCAGCCTCAGCGGCATATTGAACTTTGCTTAATTTTTCACTCATCTCCCGCATCTCCAACTCTCTTGTAGTAAGGGTAGTAATAATGAGAGTCACACCAGCAAAAACTATCATTATAAATAGAACATAAATTAAAATTTGACCTGAGTTTTTTTCCATATTTATGATTGTTTAGCGAATTTTAAAATTAATGGTGTCGCAATAAAAATAGAAGAATAAGCACCGAAAGAAATTCCGATAATTAAAGCCAAAACAAAAGAAAAAAGACTTTCTCCTCCAAAAAAAAGCATTGCAAAGAGAGGAAACAAGGTAGTAAAAGAAGCAAAGAAAGAGCGAGCAAGGGTTTCATTTAAAGAATTATTTAAAATTTCCTTAAATTCCCCGTTAGTTTTAAATAAATTTTCTCGGCATCTATCAAAAACCACAATCGTGTCGTTAATTGAATAACCAAGAATAGTTAAAAGAGCGGCAACAAAAGGAATATCGATTTCGATATTAAAAAACTTCCCAAGGAAGGCAAAAACCCCACAAGTAATTAAAATATCATGCAATAAAGCAATAATTGCGGCAATGCTATATTGCCAAGAAGAGACCGGTCTTGAAACTCGCCTAAAAGCAAAAGCGATATAAATAATAATAGAAATGGAAGATAAAACAATCGCAATAATAGTACTTTTTTGTAATTCACTGCCGATAGCTGGACCCAAAGTTTCAAATCTTTTTTCCTCAAGCTCGCCTTTTACTCCTAAAATTTCAATTATTTTTTGATGAGTTTCTTCAGGTATTTCTTTTGATTTTAAAATAATTCCGTTTTCACCAACTTCTTGTAAAGTAAAATCATTCCCAATTTCTTTTAAAAGTGCATCTTCTAATTCTTCTATGCTTGGTCTTTGATTTTTAAATTCTACTTCTATAACGCTCCCACCAGTAAAATCAATTCCTGCTTTTAATCCCCAGGTTATAAGAAAAATAATACTGCAAAGAATTAATATTCCCGAAAAAATAAAATATAACTTGGAATATTTAAGAAAATCTACCATACTTTTTATTCATCGCAGATTTACGCTTATAAAATGATTTACTCAGAGACGATACGCGCGTGGATTAACGCGGACGATATCTGCATTATCTGCATTTATATCTGCGTATTTTATAGTATTCAAACTTTTAAGAGTCTATTTTACATTATTTTTTAAAAAATTAAAAGAGAACGAAGTTGAAGATTAAAAATTAAAAAGGTATAATAAAAATGTTCAATTTTAAACTTTAAATCAATTACCAATTACTAACTATTCTATTGTAGCCCTTCAATTACGCTCAGGGAATATTCACGAAATTTGCGTTAAATTCGTGAAAATTCGTAACTAATTATGCTTAAACTTTATAATACTTTATCTCGGA
>DAOSAR010000003.1:16353-45845 GCA_035360455.1 Candidatus Pacearchaeota archaeon
ATTCGTGAAAATTCGTAACTAATTATGCTTAAACTTTATAATACTTTATCTCGGAAAAAAGAAAATTTTCGACCAATTTATAATAAAAGGGTTGGCCTTTATACTTGCGGACCTACTGTTTACTGGTTTGCTCATATTGGCAACTTAAGAACCTACATTTTTGAAGATATTTTAAAAAGAACCTTAAAATACAACGGTTATAAAGTAAAACATGTAATGAATATTACTGATGTTGGCCATTTAACTTCTGACGCTGATACTGGTGAAGACAAACTGGAAAAAGGAGCAAAAAGAGAAAAAAAATCGGTCTGGGAAATTGCCGATTTTTATACCAAGGTTTTTAAAGAAGATTTAAAAAATTTAAACATTATACCCCCTAATATTTGGATAAAAGCAACTGACACAATTAAGGAACAAATAGAATTAATCAAAATCTTAGAAAAAAAGGGATTTACTTATAAAATCGAAGACGGGATCTATTTTGATACTTCAAAGCTTAAAACTTATGGTAGACTTTGGCCCAAAAATGCTGGTAAAGAAATAAAGCATCGGGTAGAAATGGTTCCTGGCAAAAAACATCCCACTGATTTTGCTCTTTGGAAATTCTCGCCAAAAGACGTTAAAAGACAAATGGAATGGCAATCACCTTGGGGTGTCGGTTTTCCTGGCTGGCATACCGAGTGTGTTGTAATGTCAATAAAAGAGCTAGGTATTCCTTTTGATATTCATTGCGGCGGAGTAGATCATATTTTAATTCACCACACCAATGAAATTGCTCAAGCTGAAGCAGCTTATGGCAAAATATTAGCTCGTTACTGGTTTCATGGTGAATTTTTAAATTTAAAAGAGGGGAAAATGGCAAAATCAAAAGGAAATATTATAGTTTTAAATGATTTAATTCAAAAAAGCTTTAATCCCCTTGCCTATAGATATCTTTGCTTAAATGCTCATTATCGTTCAAAATTAGCTTTTTCCTGGGAAGCATTAAAGTTAGCTCAAAATAGTTTAAATAAGCTTTATGAGAAAATTAGAGAATTTCAAAGTGATACTAATATAAAACAACAAGCAGATGATGCAAAAAAAATCAAAAGTTATAAAAAACAATTTCTTAATTTTATTAATGATGATTTGAATACTCCAAAAGCTCTTGCTCTTGGGTGGAAATTAATAAAAGATAAATCTATTTCAAGTAAAGCAAAATATCAACTTTTATTAGATTTTGATAAAATATTTGGTCTAGAGTTAGACCAAATAAAATTAACTACAATTCCCAAAGAAGTTAAAGACTTGATTCAACTTCGTGAACAATATCGAAAAGAAAAGCAATGGCAAAAAGCAGATGAAATTAGAAAAAAAATTCAAAAAATTGGCTATCAAGTAGAAGATACTAAAGAAGGACCAATAATTAAAAAACGCGGAATATAGAATATAAATATAAATTAAGACAATTTGAACTTTTTTAAAATCTGTATTATAAAGTAGTAAAGCAGATAGCATAACAATTGTGTTTTTTAGTTATATTAAAACACGTAAGATGTTAAACGGTAGCGTAGCGCGTAGCGGCAAGCGTCAAACGGTAGCGTATATTTTACACACTTCTCACGATACGCGCGACACCAAGGTTTAACCGTATCACGTTAAACGTAGGGCACGTTTCAATATAACTTTTATCTACATTTCAAAAATATTCGTAATAAATTCGTAATTTCGTAAAACATTATGGATGATGTTGTTAAAATTCCCCCTCAAAGCATTGAAGCAGAAAAGGCCTTGCTTGGCTCTTTGATGCTTGATGGCGAAGGGATAACAAAGGTTGCCGATTTAATAAAACCAGGTGATTTTTATAAAGAAGCTCATGGTAAAATTTATCAAGCAATGCTTGATCTCTTTAGTAAAAACGAACCGATTGATCTTTTAACTTTAACTCAAAAATTGGAAGAGAAAAAAGAACTAGAAGAAGTTGGTGGCGCGAGCTATCTATCAGAACTTCTTTCGGTTGTGCCTACCCCTGCTCATTTAATGCAATATGCAAAAATTGTTAGAGAAAAAAAAGTTCTTCGAAATCTTCTTCAAGCAGCTGAAGATATCTCTTCTCTCGGTTATAAAGAAGATGAAGATATTGATTTAATCTTGGATGAGGCAGAAAAAAAAATATTTAGTGTTTCTCAAGAATCTCTTACTCAAAGTTTTTTGCCAGTAAAAGCAGAATTAGATGCTGCTTTTGAAAGAATTGATAAACTTCACTCAAGGAAAGGGCAACTTCGAGGAATTACTACCGGCTTTCCAAAACTTGATGATATGCTGGCGGGCTTACAAAACGGAGATTTAATTTTGCTCGCAGCAAGGCCAAGCTTAGGAAAAACAAGTTTAGCCCTTGATATTGCACGAGCAGCAGCTTTAAAAGATAAAAAACCTGTTGGAATATTTTCCTTGGAAATGTCGAAAGAACAATTGGTAGATAGATTAATCGCGGCTCAGGCAGGGGTTTCGTTGTGGAAGTTAAGAACTGGCAAACTTTCTGAGGAAGAAGATTTTGCTAAAATTCAAGAAGCAATGGCTACTCTCGCTGAAGCTCCTATCTATGTTGATGATGCTGCTTCCTCAACTGTTCTTCAGATGAGGGCAATGTCTCGACGTCTCCAAGCTGAAAAAGGGCTTGGATTAATTATTATTGATTATCTTCAATTAATCGAAGGAAGAAATCAAATTGAAAGTCCAGTTCAGCAAGTCACTGAAATTTCAAGATCATTAAAATCATTAGCTAAGGAGTTAAACGTTCCAGTTTTGGCTTTGTCTCAACTTTCTCGAGCAGTTGAGCATCGACCAGATCAAAGACCAAAGCTTTCAGATCTTCGTGAGAGTGGAAGTCTTGAGCAAGATTCGGATGTTGTGCTTTTTATTTATCGTCCAAGTATAAAAGAACCAAAAACTGAATTACTTATAGCTAAACACCGCAATGGTCCCATTGGCAAGGTTGATCTTTATTTTAACCAGGATTTAGTAAGCTTTAGAGAGTTAGAGACAAGCTATGGAGAAGAAGATGAAAATAGCGGAGAGGAAGAAATAATGTGAGGATTAAATTCTAATTACCAATTTTCAATATCCAATGAAATCCTAAATTCCAATTTTCAAACATTATTGTTTTGAATATTTAATAATTTGTTATTAATTGAACATTGGTCATTAAAATTTGAAAATTGAAAATTAAAAATTAAAAATTTGAAATTAAAGGTATGATTCCAAAGCAAATTAAAAAAGTTGTTGATATTTTTTCTCAATTTCCTACTATCGGCGAGCGCACAGCTACACGTTTTGCTCTTTATCTTTTGTCTTTACCGGAAGAAGAAGTAAAAAAAATTAGCGAAGAAATTTTGAACCTTAAAAAAGAAATAAAACTTTGTTCTTTTTGTTTTAATCCTTTTTCTCCTCATGATAATGAAACTCTTTGTCTAATTTGCCGAGACAAAAAGAGAGAACAAACTTTGTGCGTAGTTGAGAAAGAAACCGATCTTTGGCAAATGGAAAAAACAAAAAGATACAATGGTCGCTATTTTATCTTAGGAGGAAAAATAGATTTTTTGAAAGAAAATCCTTTGGGAAAAATTAGAATTGAAGAATTAAAAAAAAGAGTTGAAAATTTTAGGCCAAAAGAAATAATTTTAGCTTTAAACCCCACAACCGATGGCAACTTAACAATGGATTATATTACAAGAATTTTGAAGCCTTATGAAGTAAAAATTACTCGATTAGGCCGAGGTCTTCCTACTGGTGGCGAAATTGAATATGCTGACGAGGAAACAATAGAAAAAGCTTTAGAAGGAAGAAAATAGTTTAAAGTTAAAAATAGAAAACAGCTTATATAAGCTGTTTTCTATTTTTCTTATTGAATTTGCTAAAAATTAGAGTTAAAATTAAATTTTAAGTTTTTTAAAGTATGGATCAATTTATTAAAATTCGAGGAGCAAGGGTTCATAATCTTAAAAATATTAATGTAGACATACCCCGCAATAGGCTGGTAGTAATTACCGGTGTTTCTGGGTCAGGAAAATCTTCTTTAGCTTTTGACACCTTATATGCAGAAGGCCAAAGAAGGTATGTTGAAAGTTTGTCTGCTTACGCAAGACAGTTTTTGGGAATAATGGAAAAACCTGATTGCGATAAAATTGAAGGTATTTCTCCCGCTATTGCTATTAACCAAAAAACAATCTCTAATAATCCCCGCTCAACTGTTGGCACTATTACCGAGATCAATGACTACCTTCGACTTCTATTTTCAAGGATAGGAATTCCTCATTGCCCGAAATGCGGTAGAAGAATTCAACGTCAGACAGTTGATCAAATTGCTGATCAAATACTTAAGCTTGAAACTTCAAATGAGCAAGTTTCTTCAAATAAAAATGAAATTATTATTTTAGGACCGGCAATTCGTCAAAAGAAAGGCGAACATAAAGGCGTAATCGAAGAAATTGAAAGAATGGGATTTTTAAATGTGAGAATGGACGGAAAATTGATGCCTATCGAAGAAGCGAAAGAGCTTATTTTAGATAAAAATAAAAAACATTCAATCGAAGTAGTAATTGATAGATTAAAAATCTTAAACCTAAACTCTCCAAAATACAAAGAAAGTCAAAAAGAACAAAGATTAAGAATTGTTGATTCGGTAGAGACCGCTTTAAAAATTGGGCAAGGATTGATTATTGTTAGTCAAGGTGGAAAAGATTATATCTTTTCTGAAAATTTTGCTTGCCCTATTTGTGGAATTTCATTACCAGAACTTGAACCAAGATTTTTTTCTTTTAATTCCCCTATTGGTGCTTGCCCTATTTGCTCGGGCCTAGGTGAAAAATTAGAAGTTGATCCAAGTCTTGTTATCCCTAATCCAAATTTATCTTTAGCAGAAGGCGCAATTGTTCCCTGGGCAAAAGCTTCTCATAAAATTGGCAGGCAGGGTTATTTTTGGTGGAGACTCCAAAGTTTAGCTTCTGATTATAACTTTTCTTTGGATACTCCTTTTAAAAAATTGCCAAAAGAGATTCAAAATTTAATTTTATACGGCGATAATAATGGTTTTGAAGGTGTAATTCCCTTTTTGGAAAGAAAATGGCAGGAAGCGGAAAGTGATGCCACCAGACAGGAAGTTGAACAATATATGAGAGTAAAAATTTGTCCAGCTTGTAAGGGGAAAAGATTAAAACCAGAGGTTTTAGCGGTTAAAATTGATGGAAAATCCATTGACGATGTTTCAAGAATGAATATTCAAAAAGCAAAAATTTTCTTTGAAAGTTTAATCACTAAGGAAACACAAAATTTTCAGTCACACTCACATCTCACAAAGAACCAATTAGAAATTGCAAGGCCAATAATAAAGGAAATTTTAAACCGTCTTTCTTTTTTAATAGATGTTGGCCTTGAGTATTTAACATTGGATCGGAAAGGAGGAACCTTAGCTGGAGGCGAAGCGCAAAGGATAAGATTAGCTACTCAAATTGGTTCAAAATTAGTTGGAGTAACTTATATTTTAGATGAGCCGTCAATTGGTCTTCATGCTCGCGATCAAGGAAGATTAATTGAAAGTTTAAAGCAATTAAGAAACCTTGGAAATAGTATTATTGTAGTTGAACATGATCCTCAAACCATCTTAGCCGCTGATTGGGTTATTGATATTGGGTCTGGCGCTGGAAAAAATGGCGGCCGTGTTATTTTTGAAGGAACGCCAAAGAAATTGTTAAAATCAAATACATTAACAGGAGAATATTTATCAGGTAGAAAAAAAGTGGAAATCGAAAAAAATACAACTAGCAACTTCCAAAGTCCAGTAAATAATAAACAAAAATATCTAATAGTAAAAGGAGCAAAAGAACATAATTTAAAAAATATTGATGTAAGGTTTCCCTTGGGAAAATTTATTTGCGTAACTGGCGTTTCTGGGTCGGGAAAATCAACATTGGTTAATGATATTTTGGCAAAAGCTTTAATGCGAGATTTTTATCGTTCAAAAGAAGAACCGGGAAAGTTTAGTAAAATTCTTGGTGAGGAAAATATTAAAAGAGTAGCTCTAGTAGATCAATCTCCTATTGGTCGAACTCCTCGCTCAAATCCTGTAACTTACATTGGCGCTTTCTCCTACATAAGAAATATTTTTGCTGAAACCGAAGAAGCAAAAATAAGAGGATATCAGGCTGGTCGATTTTCTTTTAATGTTAAAGGAGGACGATGTGAAGCTTGCCAGGGACAGGGGTTAAAAAAAGTTGAAATGTATTTCCTGCCTGACATTTATGTTGAATGTGAGGAATGTAAAGGCACAAGATATAATAAAGAAACTTTAGAAATTGAATATAAAGGTAAAAATATTGCTGAGGTGCTTTCAATGACTGTTGATGAAGCTTTGTCGTTCTTCCGAAAAATTCCAGGACTTGAGAGGAAATTAAGAACTTTAAAAGACGTTGGTCTTGGCTATATTGAGTTGGGTCAACCAGCACCAAATTTATCTGGCGGAGAAGCTCAAAGAATAAAATTAGCCGAAGAATTATCAAAAACTGAAAGCGGAGATGTTCTTTATATTCTTGATGAACCAACAGTTGGACTTCATTCTGATGATGTAAAAAAACTCCTTTTAGTCCTAAGGAGATTAGTAGACAGAGGAAACACAGTCATCATTATTGAGCACAATTTAGATGTAATAAAAAATGCTGATTGGATAATCGATCTTGGGCCAGAAGGAGGAGATAAGGGTGGTGCTATTGTAGCCCAAGGAACGCCAGAAAAAATTAAAAAAGTTAAAGAAAGTTGGACTGGTAAATATTTAGCTAAATTACCGTTTTAAACCACTCAACTGTTTCTTTCAAACCATTATCGAGATCATGTTTCGGTTTCCAAGAAAGCTCTTGTTGAGCTTTTTGCCAATTAAGGCAACTTCTTTTTTGCTCTCCAGGTTTTTCCGGAACGTGAGTTTCTTTCGCGTTTGAGTTAGTTAATTTTTTAAGTTTTCGAAAAATAATATTAATATTTGTTTCTTTAGCAGTGCCAATATTATAAACGCCAACTCTGTTTTTCTTCATTGCTAAAATATTTGCCTCAACCACATCTTTAACAAAAACAAAATCTCTTGTTTGCTTGCCATCACCATTAATGACTGGTGTCTCACCAGAAAGCATTTTATCTATAAAAATTGCAATTACTCCTGCTTCCCCTTTTGAGTTTTGGCGTGGACCATAAACATTAGCATATCTTAAAGCAATATAAGGAAGCCCAAAAACTTTCCAATAATAATTTAAATATTTTTCAACTGAAAGTTTGCAAATTCCATAGGGAGATAAAGGAAATTCAGAATAAGTTTCAGGGGTTGGGATAACGCTGGCATCTCCATAAATTGCACCGCCAGTCGAAGAAAAAATTATTTTTGATTTTTGATTTTTTGTTTTGGGTTTTTGGCAATAAAAATTTTGGATTATGTTTAAAGAACCTAAAATATTCGTTTTGGCATCTTTAATCGGATCTTCAACTGATTTGCGAACATCAATTTGAGCAGCTAAATGAAATACAATTTCTGGTTTTTCTTTTTTAAAGATACCAGAAACTTTTTGACTTTGGATATCAAATTTATAAAATTTCGCTTTTGGATTTATATTCTCCTTTCTACCAGTAGATAAATTATCAATAATAGCCACTTTATGGCCTTCTTTTATCAGTCTATCAACGATATGACTTCCTATAAATCCGGCTCCCCCGGTAACTAAAATTCTCATAATTTAAAAATTTTTATTGTTTTTTTTAATTTATACCTAAAACTTCTCATTTAAATAAGGATAATGTATAATAAAAGAACATATGGCAAACTTTTCTCTAAAATTTAAACGAGGCTTATTAATTTGTGGCGATATTTTGCTTTTGTACTCCTCTTTATTTTTTACTCTTAAATTACGCTTTGGAGAACAATTTAACCTTAAAATTTGGCAGGATCATTTTCTTCCTTTTACTTTTCTTTATATATTTTGGATAATAATATTCTATATTTTTGGACTCTATAATTTAGTTTTGGCTAAAAACGATCTTGAATTTTGGTCGGCAATTTCAAAAAGTTTTATCCTTTGCGCTTTTATTGGTTTAGCTTTCTTTTATCTCTTCCCTTCTTTTGGTATCGCTCCAAAAACTATTATTTTTTTAAACTTAATTTTATTTTTTATTCTGTTTATTTTGTGGCGTCAAGCTTTTAATATCTTAATAAAACTGCCAGGTTTTTACAAAAACATTGTAATAATTGGCAAAAATGATCAAACAGCAGAACTTAAAAAATATATTGATTCTAATCCCCAGCTTGGTTATAAAATTATTGACATTCTTGATCCAGAAAAAGAAAAGCTTGAAGGTGTTGCTAAAAATTATCAAGATTTCACTATTATTACTCCTTTTAACAAATATCCAGAAATTACCAAATATTTATATCAACATTTAACTTCGATTGATTTTGAAGATTTTATTACTTTTTATGAAAAAATTACCAATAAAATTCCTTTATCTCAAATTGACGAAGCTTGGTTTCTAAATAACCCAAAAGAGAGAGAAATGGAATTTTATGAAAAAATAAAAAGATTTTTTGATTTTTTAATGGGAATTATTTTAGCTATTATAATGATAATTCTTTTTATTCCTGTAGTTTTAGCAATTAAAATTAACAGCCCGGGCCCAGTTTTTTATACTCAAAAAAGAGTTGGAAAAAATGGCAAAATTTTTAATCTTATAAAATTCAGATCAATGATTCAAAATGCTGAAAAAAATGAAGCAGTTTGGTCTGATAAAAATGATCCACGCATTACAAAAATTGGCAAGATTTTAAGGAAAACTCTTATTGATGAACTTCCTCAGTCAATAAATATTTTAAAAGGAGAAATGAGCTTAATCGGACCACGACCAGAAAGACCAGAATTTGTAGAAAAACTAGAAAAAGAAATTCCTTTTTATCAAGCTCGTCATTTGATAAAACCAGGATTAACAGGCTGGGCTCAAGTTAATTATAAATATGGAAATACTATTAAAGATGCTCAAGAAAAACTTCAATACGATCTTTTTTATTTAAAAAATAGGTCAATTATTCTTGATTTAAAAATCATTTTAAAAACTATTAATGTTGCTTTTAAAGGCGGAACTCAACAGTAATAATTTTAAATTTTAAGTTTTTAAAGTGCTCCTTGATAAAGATTAATTATATCCCTTTGTTGGCTAACAGTAGTTTGGAGAATGATCTGAGAAAGTTTTTGAGGATCATTTTTTGCTTTGGCTTTAATACTTATAGTAATTTTTGGTTGATCAGCAAGATTACCAGAGGTTGCATCAATTTGAAATTTTAAATTTTCAATTTCTGTATTTGAGCTCGTTAAAGGAATAAAACCAGAATCTCCGTTTGCTCTTACTTCAATTTTTTTTGTATTTGCATTAAATTTATACTGAAGACATTCTGATTTATCAAAATTCTCCGAAGTACAACCTCCTAAAACAACATTTTTTGTAGGATGGCTAAGATAAATTGTAGTTCCATCAATAGAAGAAGCCATAATATAACTATCTTTAATATCCTTTTTCATTATTTCCGTTGCGTAGTTTAAATCTTCGCTGACTAGTTGAAGATTAAGAGCCATTGCGTGTTTATCAATTGATGAGAAATAAACACCGCTGATAACAATCATTAAAATAGCAAAAATAGAAACAGAAATTAAAAGTTCAATAAGAGTAAAACTATGAAGTTTAATAATTCTCATATAATTAAATTTTATTGTTTCCAGTTATATAAATGGTCTTCAATAGAAACTTCCTGCCAAGAACCACTTTCTTTCCAGCAAACGACAACATTTATTTGAAGATTGTCAGTAGTTTTACCATTGCCGTTAAGATCAACATTTCTTTTAACAGAAGCAAGTCTTTTAAAAATCGAATTCGAGCCTGAATTATGCTGATAAAAATTATTAGTATCTATTTTTAAGGGAAAACCATAGTCTTTGCAAGTTTTATTCTCAGCAGTATAATCAACCGCTTCATTATAAGATGCATAGCCAAGATAATCTAGGTCTTGAAGATGTTCGTCTAATTTAAAAAATGGTTTTTGAGGGTTTTTTATTTCATCATTACCACATCGCCAGTCACAATCGTTTCCATCTTCATAAATTTGGCCATTAGTGCAATACGAGAAATTCTCGTCTTTATTATTGCAATTAGATTGACCTGTATAAAGCCAATTTTCATCTCTTACATTGCGCAAAAGCTCTATTTCTTCGCTAGCTAAATTCATAGCAATTAATTTATTTTTTTGAAGAGAAATAGATTTGAGACTTTTGCCAGAAAGAGCGATTACTGCAATAATTCCAATAGATAAAACAGCAATAGCAATAATGAGCTCAAGAAAAGTAAAAGAGCGATTCATTTGACCATTTAAACATTTAAGCATAAAAACATTTTAATATTATTGAAAATTAGAAATTAGAAATTAGAAATTAGAAATTTTATTATTGTATTTCTACCATTCCTTTATTATTAATTAAAATACTTTTTCTATTATTTTGGCAATCAGAAATAGTACAAATTTCTATTTTAACTTTAGTTGTGTCGAGAGGAGTGCAATTAGAATAATTTATTTGAGTTGTCAAATCATAAAAAAGAAAATTTATCCATGCGTTAGCACATTCAGTTTCGTTTCCACCTATTTTTATTTTATCTATTTTTACGCTTGAAGGTAAAGCTTGTCTTTCGAGGCATTCGTTTTTACCTTTTTCAGAGTCAACACAAACGCAAACATTATCTGAAATAGTATAAACGTCATTCTTATCTTTATCTCCAAAAATATCAAAAGTATAAGGGCTTGACGTGGAAAAATAAATGCCAACACTCTTTGGAAATTCCTCACTACAAGACGCTGGCATTTTTATAGTGGCTAAAGCAAAATCTTGAGCTTTTCTTATTTCCTGCAAAATAAGATGAGACGCATCAATTAAATCTCTGTTTTTATTTCCGAGTTGATAGTTTAAAAAAAAAGCTCCGCTCAAAACTATAATAATTGAGATTGAAACAAGAAGTTCGGTAAGAGTAAAAGCTTTATTCATTTTATAAATTTGAAGTCAAATAAGGTTTGCAAAATGGGCTTGGTGAGTTACTCCAATTCTAAAGTCTTTTGTGAGTGCTATCCACCAAGCCCAATTCTATTTTATAATTTTAATAAGTAAAATACAAGGATAAAATAAATTAAAATTTTACAAAGCAAAAAGCCTTGGAAATCCCCAAGGCCTTCTGCCGACTTTAGTTGGAGTCCTTTGATTCCTCTTAGGACTGCACTCACATTTATATATTAACAAATTTTTTTAAAAAGTCAAGAGTAAAATTTATTCTTCGGGCGGTATTCCAAGATAAGTAAACAAATATTGAGCAATATCATGAAAAGCAGGACCCAATGAGCTTTCAGCAAATTGCGCTCCTTGTGGTTTGTCTAATTTTAAAAAAATAAAAAATTGAGGATCAAAAGCAGGTGCAAACCCTAAAAAAGATTGAATAGTTGGCCCAACTAAATATTTTCCATCTGGACCAGGAATTTGAGCAGTGCCAGTTTTAGTAGCAATTAAATAGCCATTAATATCTGCTTTCTTGCCATAACCATTTTTAGTAACACTTACCATCATTGCTGCCACTCGTGCGGCAGTCTCCGGCGAAATAACCTGATCTAAAACTTCAGGTTGAATTTCTGTTTCTGTCCCATTAGGATAAATCATTTTTTTAACAAGGTACGGTTTTACCATTTTGCCTTGATTTGCAATAGCAGAAAAAGCAGTAATAATTTGTATAGGAGTAGCGCTTATTCCTTGTCCAAAAGAAGCATCAGCATATTCAATTAATTTCTCATTAGAAGAAGGATATAAAAGGTTGTAAATACTTCCCGAAACTTCTCCAGCAAGATCAATCCCTGTTTTTTTACCAAAACCAAATTTCTTCACATATTTAGTAAATTTCTCGCTTCCTAATTTTTGCTGAGCAAAGATTGCGCCAGTATTTAAAGACCACTCTAAAACATTCGTCATTGTTTGCTGGCCATGAGCTTTTAAGTCAGAGTTATGAATAAAATAACCTCCAATCTTTACTTCACCAGTATCATTGTAAGTAGTTTCTGGTGTAACCGCTCCCTCTTCTATAGCAGCAGCCATAGTGATTGGTTTAAATATTGAACCCGGTTCATATGGAATAGAAACTGCTGGATTAATAAAAACACTTTTATTTTTTTCAAATTCTTCGCTAAAGTTATTTGGATCAAAGTTTTCTTTTGATGCCATTCCTAAAATTTCACCAGTTTTTGGATTAGAAATAATTATTGTTCCTCCCTCAGCTTTATATTTTTCCACTAAATCTGAAAGTTCTTTTTCAATAGTCTGCTGGATATTTAAATCTAGAGTTAATATAAGATTTGTTCCATCAATAGCTTCTTTTACTTCGTTAAACGGAGAAAAAATTTGTTCCCCTTTAGCATTAACAATTCCTTTCCAGTAACCATCCTCTCCTTTTAGTTCATTTTGATAATACTCTTCAATTCCATATTGTCCTTCGTTATTTTTATTATAAAAGCCGATCACGTGGGAAGCAATTTCGTGCCACGGATAATCTCTTTGAATTTTTGGCTGAGTGTAGATGCCAGGAAGATTTTCAATTTCGCTTGCTTTTTCGAGAGAAATTTCTTTTAGCGGTACCCATGGATCATTTTTATTAGAAAGAACTTTATTTAACTCACCTTCGTTAATCTCTAAATTTTTAGCTAAAATTTCTGAAGTTTTTTGAACATCTTCTATTTCTCGAGGAGCAACACATACCTCTTTCATTCCTTTATTGGTAGCTAAATAATTAGATTCATCTGAAAATAAAACTTTACCTCTCTCAGCTAAAAGTGGTTCTTCTTTTAAATGTTCTGCATCTGCTAGTAGTTTATAATGATTATTCTGAATTACTTGAATGTAAAACAAGCGACCAATAATGGCCGCTCCTAGTAAAAGAAAAAAAGACAGTAAAAAATAAATACGAGAATTATTAGACTTCATTTTAATAATTTTCTTCTTTTGGCGCTACTTGAGATAAATTACCAATTTGAGAAAACTGAAGATATTGTATATTATCAGCCTTAACTAAAGCTAATTCTTTGGCTTTCTTTTCCATTTCTCCCAATGAAAGAGCTTGTCTTATTTGGTTTTCAATTTCTTTGTTTTCTTCTTCAAGAAGCGCTAGCTTCTTTTCTTTTTCTCTTAAAGTAAAATTCACCTCTACCATTTCAATAGCTAAATAAAGATAAAAAACAAAACACCCAATCAAAAGAAAAGAAATTATAATAGAAAAATAAAATGTGAAATCTTTATTGTGTGATTTTGCTACCTTTTTTGATTTCGATATTTCAAAATTTCTATTTTTTGCTTGAGATGAATTTGATATATATAAAGAGTGTAAAGCTTGAGGCATATAGCATTAGTTTTTTAGAATCTTAAGAAGCTAATTTAATCGCGGCTCTTAATTTAGCGCTCCGCGATCTTGGATTTTTTTGAACTTCTTTCTCACTTGCTCTTATTGGTTTTTTTGTTAAAATTTTTAACTTTCCTTCTTTTGCTTTTTCTCTAAAAAAGTTTTTAACAATTCGGTCTTCAAGAGAATGAAAAGAAATTACAACAATTCTTCCGCCATTCTCTAAAATTTCTAATGCTTGCGGCAGGGCTATTTTTAAATTTTCTAATTCTTGATTTGTTGCAATTCTTAAAGCTTGAAAAGTTCGAGTTGCAGGATGAATTCGCCCCCTATCGTAATTTTTGGGTACTGCTTTTTTGATAATTTCTATCAAATCAAAAGTGGTTAAAATTGGTTTCTTGCGTCTCTCGCTAACAATGGTTTTGGCAATTCGCTTCGAATATCTTTCCTCGCCGTATTCTCTTAAAACTTCTTCAATCTTGTATTCGGGCCATTTGTTCACTACTTCTCTCGCAGTCAGTTCTTGAGAAGAATTAAAACGCATATCCAATGTTTCGTTCCGCTGAAACGAAAATCCTCTTTTTGATTCCTCAAGGTGCCAAGACGACATTCCAAGGTCAAATAAAATTCCTGCTATGTTTTTAAAATTGTATTTTTCTGTAATTTCTTTTAAATTCTTAAAACTATCATTTACCAAAATCAATCTATCATCTAATTTTAAATTTTGAATTTTAAATTTTAAATTTTCTAAAAGTTTTTTATCTAAATCAATACCAAGTATTTTCCCTTTTGGTTCAGTCTTTTCTAAAATTTTTATTGCGTGCCCTCCTCCATCAATCGTTGCGTCAATAAAATTATCATTTGGTTTTGGATTAAGATATTGGATAACTTCATCAACTAAAACCGGAATATGAACCATAACATTTATTAATTTCTAATTTCTAATTTCTAATTTCTAAAATATATTATCCGAATGAATCCAAATAATTATCCGAATCCACGAATATTTCCTGAGTGTAAGTCGAAGGAATAAAATAGATAATTTTACATTCTAAATTCTAAATTAGCTGACTTAATCTTTCTGCCATATCGCCTACTTCTTTTTCTGATTTAGCTTGATATTCTTCCCATCTTCCTTCGTCCCAAATTTCAGCATGATTATAAAGTCCAACAATCACTACTTTCTTTTTTAAATCAGCATATTTTTTAAGGTAATCGGGAATTAAAATTCTTCCCAGAGTATCTATTGAAACTTCCATTGCTCCCGACAACATTATTCTTTGAAACCCCCTTGAATCTCTTTGACCCAATGGAAGTTTTGAGATTTTTTCTACTAATTTTTTCCATTCTTTTTGAGAGTATAAAAATAAGCACCCATCAAGACCGCGAGTAACAATTACTTTTTTGCCAAGTTCGCTTTGCCATTTCGCAGGAATAGAAACTCTTTTTTTGTCATCAATAGAATATCTATATTCACCAATAAGCATAATTTTCCCCAAAGATTAGGAGTTATCCCCAACTTTTTCCACTAATTACCACTTTAGATATATTCTATTCCACCAAAAATTTTTTGTCAAGCCCTATTAAATTAAAAAATAAAAAACCACTCACAATAAAGGGTGGAAAAAAGAAAATAGCACGAGAACATTTCTCGTGCTATTTTATATCCGGAGATTCTAATAACGTTTATTTATTTTTTTCTTTTTCGGCTACAATCAATCGAGTCTTTATAGCAACATCAGGATTAACAGAAATACTTTCAATTCCACAATCAACCAAGAATTCAGCAAACTCTGGATAGTCGCTTGGCGCCTGACCGCAAATTCCAGAATATTTTCCCTCTTTTTGACAAACTTCGATCGCTTCTTTGACTAATTTTTTAACTGCCTCATTTCTTTCATCACCAACCTTTGCCACAATCGCACTATCCCTATCTAATCCCAAAGTTAATTGAGTTAAGTCATTAGAACCGATAGAAAAACCATCAAAAATTTTTAAAAATTCGTCAGCTAAAATAACGTTTGAAGGAATTTCGCACATTACATATACTTTTAAACCATTCTTTCCTCGTTCAAGCCCTGCCTTTTTCATTAACTCTATTGTTTTTTCTCCCTCTTCAATAGTCCGGCAAAACGGAACCATCACTGCAATATTTTTAAGACCATATTCTTCTCTTGCTTTTTTCATTGCTTGGCATTCAAGTAAAAAGGCCTCCTTAAAATTTTCTGAATAATATCTTGAAGCGCCTCTCCAGCCAAGCATCGGATTTTCTTCTTTTGGTTCAAAGGCCTGACCTCCTAAAAGTTGGGCGTATTCATTTGTTTTAAAGTCAGAAAAACGCACAATCACTTCTTTAGGATAAAAAGCTGTTGCAATCCTTGCTACTCCCTGAGCTAATTTTTCAATAAAAAATTCTTTTTTATCTTCCCAGCCAGCAGTAACTTTTTCAATTTCCTTTTGAGTTTTTTTATCAAGTTTTTTAAAATTCAAAAGGGCTAATGGGTGAACTTTTATTTCTGAAGCAAAAATAAATTCTTCTCGAGCTAAGCCCACTCCATCATTTGGCAAGAAAGAAGATTTAAAAGCAATGTCTGGTGATCCAATGTTTAAGCAAACTTTAGTTTTAGTTTTAGGAATATCTTTTAATGAATGCTCTATTTTTTTAAAGGGAATTTTTCCTTCAAAAACATAACCTTCTTCTCCTTTTGAACAATCAACTGTCACTTCTTTTCCCTGGGGAATAATTTCTGTAGCATTTTTTGTACCGACAATACAGGGAATCCCTAATTCTCGAGAAACTATAGCAGCATGGCAAACTCTTGAACCCTCATCGGTAATGATAGCTGAAGCAATTTTCATTATTTGTTCCCAATCAGGATCAGTCATTCTTGTTACTAAAACTTCTCCTCTTTTAAATTTATCAATTTCTTTTACATCTTTAATAATATTAACTTTACCTTGAGCAATTTTTTCACCAATAGCAATTCCTTTGGCAATTACCCTCCCTCTTCCCTCAAGCTCATATTCAATAAAACTTTGTTTTTGTTGAGCACGATGAACGGTCTCAGGTCTTGCTTGAACTAAAAACAATTCTCCGCTTTTTCCATCCTTTGCCCATTCAATATCCATAGGCCGAAGCTCGCCAGCTTTTTTTGAATAATGTTCTTCTACTTTAATTGCCCAATTAGCTAATTTTAAAATTTCTTCATTTGAAAGAGTAAATTTATTTCTTTCTTTTTCGGTGGTATTTACAATTTTAGTTGAAGTTTTTGATCCTTTTGAAGAATAAATTAATTTTAATTTTTTTGTTCCAAGAGTTTTTTCAATGATGGCAGGATATCCTTCCAAAAGCATTTTTTTTGCTACTAAAAATTGGTCAGGTATTACTCTTCCCTTAACTATCATTTCTCCCAAGCCCCATGAACCACTTATTAAAACCACATCCTCAAATCCACTTTCAGTATCTAAGGTAAACATTACCCCGGAAGAAGCGAGGTCAGAACGAACCATTTTTTGAACGCCAACTGAAAGAGCAATCTTTAAATGATCAAACCCTTTTTCTTCACGATAAGAAATTGCTCGAGGCAAAAATAATGAAGCAAAGCATTTTTTAATAGCTAAAAGCAAGTTTTTTTTGCCTTTAATATTAAGATATGTCTCGTGAGCGCCAGCGAAACTCGCTGTCGGAAGATCTTCGGCAGTAGCACTTGACCGGACAGCAACATCAATTTCTTTTTCGTGATATTCTTCTGACAATTTTTGATAAAAATCTAAAATTTGTTTTTCTAGATCTTCAGGTAGAGGTGTTTTTAAAATAAGACTTTGAATTTGTTTTGATTTTGCTTGAAGGTCTGGAATATTTTTAGTGTCAATTAAAGAAATAATTCTGAAGATCTTATCTTTTATTCCTCCTTTTTCTAGAAAATCAAAATAAGCCTTTGCAGTTAAAGCAAATCCATCAGGTACGGCAATTCCTTTTTTGCTAAGTTCTCTTATCATTTCTCCTAATGAAGCATTTTTACCTCCAACCCGAGGAACATCTTCAAGAGAAATTTCTTTAAACCAAATAATAGATTCCATAAAAAAAATTTGTCATTTAAATTTAAGCTTTTGTTTCTGCTTTTGGCTTTTGCTCTTTTTCAACTTTCTTTTCTTTTTTATTTTTTATTTTAAGCTTCCTTTTTTCTCCTTCAATCACTCCTTTTTTAATAAAAAGATTCCATGCACTATCAGACGGTTGAGCGCCTTTTGAAAGCCAATATTTTATTCTCTCTACATTAAAATCACACTTTTTGGTTCGAGGATCTAAATATCCTAAATTTTCAATATATTTCCCTTTAGGCGGAGCAGTTTTTTCAGTTAAAACTACCCTGAAAAAAGGTTGATTTTTTTTACCTACTCTTTGAAGTCGAATAATTAACATAGATTTATTATAAAAAATTTCTAATTTTTAATTTCAAATTTTTAAACCAATATTTCCTTTAAATTTGTTTAGAAATTAGAAATTTGGATTTAAGAATTTAAAGATTTTAGAGCTTTATTTGCTGCTTCTTCTTCAGCTTCCTTTATTGAAAATCCCTGACCTTTTTCTATAAGCTTATTACCTAAATATACTCCAACTTGAAATTGCTTTTGATGATCCGGTCCCCATTCTTTTAAAACTTTATATTCGGGAGTAATTTTAAATTTTTCTTGAGCAATTTCTTGAAAGCGACTTTTAGCATCTTTAATATCTCTTTTTTTAAGAATCTCCGGAAGATTTTTTAAAATATTTTTTTCAACAAACTTACGAGCAATTTCAATTCCTTGATCAAGATAGGTTGCGCCAATAATTGCTTCCAGGGCATTAGCTAAAAGTGACTCTCTTGCTCTACCTTTATCATTTTTCTCTCCCTTTGATAAAAATAAATATTCTTCAATATATAAATTTTTAGCAACATCAGCAAGAGCTTTAGTATTAACCAATGCTGCTCTTAAATTCGTCATTTCTCCTTCTGGCTTTTGAAAATTTTTATATAAGTATTCACTAACTAAAAATTCAAGAACCGCATCTCCTAAAAACTCTAATCTTTCATTATGTTCTAATGAAACTTCTGGATGTTCATTTAAATAAGAACGATGAGTAAGAGCAGTAATTAAAAGATTCTTGTTTTTAAATTTTAAATCAAGTTTTTGTTCCAAAAGAGAAATATCTTTCACAAAAATGATACGAATCTCATTCGAATGCCACGAATTAATCGGGGCATTCGAATGTATTCGTCTTTGATCTAGTATAAATTTATTTTTTTTCTAATTCTTTATATATTGTTCCTAAAACTCCATTAATGAATTTTGCCGACGTTCGGCCAGAAAAATTTTTAGCAAGTTCTATCGCTTCATTAATTGCTACTTTTGGCGGTACTTCATTTTTGTCACCAAATAAAAGCTCATAGATTCCTAAACGTAAAATATTTCTATCAATAACATTTACTTGATTCACTGGCCACTGAGGAGCTGATTTTTCAATAATTTTATCAATTTTTGATAAATTTTCAAGCACTCCAAACGTTAATTTTTTTGCAAAATCAGTATCTTCCATTCCTGGGCCAAATTCTTTTATATTTCTCTCAAGAATACTTGAAAGTTCTTCTTTTGGTAAACGCCTAAAGTCCCATTCATAAAGTGATTGCATTGCAATTGAACGAGAAAGATGACGGTAAGCCATAACTTAAAATTTCTAAATTTTTAATTTCTAATTTTTAAACTTCGTTATTTTACTATTTTTTAGAAAGTTCTTCCATTGTTACTGGCTTTTGTTTCTTCTGTTGTTTTTCAGTTTGGGCTATCTCTTTTTCTTTTTCCTTCCTTTCTCTTTTCTCAAGTTTTCCTAAGACATCAATCGCTTCTCTGTCTTTATAATAACCGCAATTTGGACAAACACGATGAGACAAAACTGGGGATTTACATCTTGGGCACAAAGCAAAACTCTCTGGCATTAGAGCCAGATGAGATCTTCTTTTGTTTCTTCTTGATTTAGTGTGGCGCTGTTTTGGAACAGGCATAATTTTTTAATTTCACAAAAAAAGAAATTCTAATCTCTATAAGAAATAGAATTTCTTTAGTTTCCTTTTAAAAATAGGAAATTTTAGAACAGTTTTCTTATTTTTCAAATCTTAATTCTATTTTATCTTGAGGTTTTATAGTTATTTTATCCAGTGGTTCTTCAACTTTAGTTCCGTTAATAAAAACCGACCACTGTCCACCATCTTTTTCTAATCCATCTACTTTTTCTAATGTACCATTTTGATAAATATAATTAAAGTTTCCAGCTTTTGCCGATGCTCCTAAAGCATCAGTAATCGTCATTCCATCTATTACTTCTCCAGCAAAAGCTCTTTTATTATTTCCAAAATCAATAATCACCACTGCTTCATTTGTTCCAATTTTTGGTTGAGAAATAAATGAATAAGCTAAAGATCCAATTACAATTAAAGCAATAATAATTAAAATTGATAGATAGGTTTTGGACATAATCTTTGTGATATTTTTTATTATTTAGAAATTTACTATTACTAACTAAAAAGGTGCAATTTCTCGCCATTCTGGGAAAGGACTTCTTGTTGAAATCGGCGTATCACCAGTAGAGCTACAAGTTCCTACATCATCAGTTATAAAAAGCTTAACATAATTCCCTGAACTCTGAACGTTATAATTTACATTTCCACGACAAGAAGGATTAGTGTTGCTGTCACAATCAATTTGACCATCATTATCAAAATCCCACTGATAACGAGTATTGGTGTTGTCTTTACAACTATATGGATTGTTGTTGAAATCATAACAGATAGATTGATCAACAAAGGTTACTTCTTCGCCAGGAGCGGGGTTTTCTGGGGAATGGATGAAAGTTGGCCACGGATAAGCATGCAAAGGAGTAATAAATGGATTTGGATCTGACCAAGGAGACCAAGTGCCTTTATTATCCTTTACTCTCACAATCCACCAATAATTAGTATTCCATTTTTGCCAATTTTTCCAATCAGAAGCAGTAGGAGTAAAGATAGTTGAAGCTCCGCCCGAACGAGAAAATTTATCCGAATCAAATAAATCAAGTATTGAAAAGTTTGAATCATTATCTATTTTAATCTCGTAAGATGCTTGCGGATCACCATCAGGATCACTGTATGTCCATTGAAAAGTAGGAATACTTAATCCCTGAATTTGACAATTATTCCATGTTTCCCCATCTTCTACTGGTTCAGGTTTTAAAGGAGGAGAGTTAATTATTCCTTTTTGATAGACTATATTCCAGTGCCAATGGCCACCCCAATGAGTTCCTGAATATTGAACGTAAAAACGAACTGGACCTGTAAAACCTAAATCTTCAGGAATAGTAAAAGTTTTGTTGTATTCAACCCAATAAGGTTTACTACCAGATGCAACATCAGGAGGATAAATTTCCCCTAACTTATACACTTTATAACCTAATGTATTTGCCTTTGCTACATCTAAATATTGAACTTTATCACACCATTGAAAATTACAAGATGAGTAACGATTGCTTGTTGCCCCATAACAATTATTGCAACCTTCTATACAGGTGCAACTTTTTGATGTAGTGCAATCTTTTGTTGAATTTCCGCAACAATTAGTGATAGGAATTTCTTTATCTTCGGTAATATAAAAAGTTACTTTATTGAAAAACAAACCATCACCACAACTAGTTACCCTAAATGATCCTGAAAAATGAACAGTATTTCCAATAATATACATTTGATCAGGCAATGGATCATTATATACAATGGTTGTATCGCAACATCCACCTGTTACCTCTGTTGCTCCAAAAATAAAATTATCAGCAAAGAAACTTCCTAGGATTATAAAAGTAAATAAGATTAAAATATTAATATTTTTATTTCTCATATATTTTTTTATTTTTTATTCTTATTTTTGGAATAATAAACTAAAAAGCCAATAATTAAAATTAAAACAATAATTCCAATAATTATTTCTTGTTGTTTTATCTTACTTTCCTCTGAAGTTCCTTCGGTTGGCGTTTCTCCGGTTGGAATTTCGCCAGAAACTTCTTCTAGCGCCGGTTTAACCTCGAATTCATATTGATCGAGAACATTTCCATTTTTAATAATTTGAGCAGTGACTTTTGGATTCTTTACATTTTTTTCTATTGGAATAGAAACTTGTGCTTCTCCAACTTTTAAATCAATTTCTATTATTTTTTCGCCAATTTTTTCTCCTTTTTCATTAAAAAGTTGAATTACAATTTCTCCTTTTCCTCCTTCTTCTTCAAAGTGAGCTGGACCCGTATATTGAATTCGAACCTCTGCAGTTTCACCAGCTTCGTAAGAGTCTTTATCAAGGTTTACAAATAAAATTTCAGCATCGTCTGAACCAGAAATAATCCAACGAAAAGAAATAGGGTTAGAAATTGGTTGGTTGTCATTTTTATTATAAATTCTTACTTCAGAAAGATATGTTTGGGGTTGAGATAATTGAGGAAGATTAATTTCTATTGTTTTTGTTTCTCCTGGCTGTAAAATTATGTCATTTTCTTCTGTTTCTTTTACAACTTCTCCTCCAACATTCCTTTTATAAGTCACTACTTTAGGAAATCCAGTAATTGTAAAGTTTGAATTATTAGTAATATTAAAACGAATTTGCGGTATTTCACCAGGCTTATAATCTACACCACCTCCTGGTGATAATTCTTCTCCATCTTTTATTATCCAATAATTATCTAGTATTAAAAAATTACCTTCTCCTCCAATTGTTATTAATTTATCAATCCAACCCATTTCTTCTCCACGACTTGTTGTCAATCTGATTCTAAATGTAAAATCTCCTTTTGGTAAGTTTTTAGGTAAAAGATAACTAAAAGATTTAGTTGCTTTTACGCTTGGTCCAAGACTAAATATTTCTTCTCCAATTTTTTCATCAATCACTTGGGTCGGCACTCCCTCAACTTCTTTTCCTAACAGCTGATAATGAAATACTAAATCATCTATTCTAAGAGATTCATAATTCCATAAAGAAACTTGGCCTTGAATTTTTTCGCCAGGTTCAAAATTATTTTTTGAAACATCTAATTGAGTAAAATATACTTGGGGAGATAAAATAGCATTTGCTTTTGAGAAAATTAAAAGAGTTCCAATAAAAAGAATAAAAATTAAAGAGAAAATACTTTTTGTTTTATTTTTATTATTATGAAGAGTTTCCATAAATATTCTTAATTAAGTATATTATAATTTTAAATAAAATTATTTGTCAAGGGTTTTAAAAATTTTTTATTTATATTTCTTAATTAATTTTATTTTAAATAAAATTATTTGTCAAGGGTTTTAAAAATTTTTTATTGGTGCAAAGGTTTTTCGATGAATTTTACAAGAACCGTATTTTTTAATCATTGAAAAGTGCAACTTTGTTCCATATCCTTTATGCTTTTTAAAACCATATTGAGGATATTTCTTATCTAATTTTTCCATTATTCTGTCTCTAGTAATTTTAGCAATAACCGAAGCGCAGGTACAAGAAAAAATTTTTTCATCGGCTTTCACAATTGATTTTTGAGAAATTGGAAAATTTAATTTAAAATTTCCATCGACAAGTAAAAAAGTTTTTTGATTTTGTTTTAAGTTTAAATCGTTTATCGCATTTATCATTGCTATTTTGGTTGCTTCTAAAACATTAATCTCGTCGATAATTTTTTCTGAGACAAAAGCTATTCCCCACGAAATTATAGGATGGGTAGTTAATATTTTGTAAAATTTTTCACGTTGTTTTGGAGTTAACTGTTTTGAATCTTTTATTTCACGAATATTCGCTAATTTATTCGCGAATATTCGTGAATTTCTATTCACACTTATTTGTGAGTTTATCATCACTGCTGCTGCCACTACTGGTCCTGCCAACGCCCCACGTCCAACTTCATCTAATCCTATTACATATTGATAACCTTTTTTCCATAATTTTTTTTCTTGATTAAAACTTGGATATTTCATAAAATTCATTGCGAAGAAAATAGAAAAGTGATATTATTTTATAATTAATAATTTACAAACTTACAACTTAATAATAAATAGATTGTTTCTTATTCAAGTTGGAATATATTAAATAGCTAACAAAATAAAAATGGAACAAACTCCAAATGAAATTCTTAAACCAGAAGATATTGAAAGAGAACTCCAATGGGCTCAAATGGAAGGAAGAGAAGCAAATTTTAAAGGAAAAACAATTTCTTCTCTTTCTCTTTCAAATAGAATTATAGATACGAGTTGTAACTTTGAAGAAGCTACTATTAAAGGTAGTGGCTATTTTAGTAGAACTACTATTAAAGGAAATCTTATCTTAAAGGATGCAACTATTGAAGAAGCCTTATACTTGGGAGAAGCAAATATTCAAGGTAATTTAAATCTTGAAGGAGCAAAAATAAATGGCGCAGTAAATTTAGTTGGATCACTTATAGAAAATGGTATTAACTTAGAAAATATTCAGATAAATGGTTTTCTAAGCTTAACTAAAAGTAAAATAAATGGGAATGCAAATTTAAGAAGAATACGGGTTCAAGATTTTAAAGATCCTCGAGAATTTACTATAAAAGGAGATCTTTTCTTGGAAGAAACAGTAATAATAGGCTCTATAGATTTAAGTGAAGCTTCTATTGATGGCGTATTAAGTTTTAAAAGATCTATAATTAACGGTTTTGTTAATTTTGAAAATTCAAATATTCAAGATTTTTTAATTTTAAAGGACGCCGTAATTAAAGGAGGAATAAATCTTGAAGGAGCAATTTATAAAGAAAAAGTTATTTAATTTGTTTAATTATTGTTTATGGCAAAATTTACTCATTTACATCTTCATTCTCATTATTCATTACTCGATGGCTTACCCAAAATTGATGAACTTTTAGATTATGCTAAAAAATTAGGGATGGATTCGATAGCCTTAACAGATCATGGAGTAATGTATGGAATAATTGAATTTTATCAAAAAGCAAAAGAAAAAGGAATAAAACCAGTTGTTGGCGAGGAATTTTATTTAGCAAAAGAAAGAATGAGTCAAAAAAGACCGAATATTGATAATGAAAGATATCATTTAATTCTTCTTGCGAAAAATTTCATTGGCTATCAAAATTTGGTTAAATTAACAACAAAGGCTTGGCTCGATGGCTTTTATTATAAGCCTCGAATAGATGAAGAACTCTTAAAAGAACATTCCGAAGGACTGATTTGCTTAACTGCTTGTCTCCAAGGAAAAATTCCTCGATTAATTCTTGCTGGAAAAATTGATGAAGCAGAAAAATTAGCCCTGGAATATAAAGATCTTTTTGGCAAAGACAGCTTCTATTTAGAACTCCAATATCATCCCCACATTAAAGAACAAGAAAAAGTTAATAAAGTTTTAATTTCTTTTTCAAAAAAATTAAATATTCCTTTAATTGCTACTAATGATTGCCATTATTTAAAAAAGGAAGATTCTGAAGCTCAAGATATTTTAATGCTTGTAAATACTGGTGCTGATCCAAATGATCCCGAAAGATTAACAATGAAGGCAGATGATTTTTCTTTAAAAACTTCGGAAGAAATGATAAAAGCTTTTTCTGAAGTTCCTGAAGCTATAGAAAACACTCAAAAAATAGTGGATCTTTGTAATTTAGAGCTTGAGCTTAATAAAGTAAAACTTCCCTATTTTGAGGTTCCTAATGGTAAATCTCCTGATGAGTATTTAAAAGAACTTTGTTTAAAGGGATTGGAAAAAAGAATTTTGCAAAATGATCAAAAAGTAAAAGAAAGGCTTGACTATGAACTGTCAGTAATAAAAGAGGCTGGTTTTGCTTCTTACTTTTTAATAGTGCAAGATTTTGTTAATTGGGCGAAAGGAAACGGAATAGTTGTTGGTCCCGGTCGTGGCTCGGCAGCAGGTTCTTTAGTTTCTTATCTTTTAAATATTACTGACATCGATCCCTTAAAGTACGATCTTTTATTTGAACGTTTTTTAAACCCCTCCCGAATTTCTCTTCCGGATATTGACCTTGATTTTGCCGACACAAGAAGAGATGAGGTTATTAATTATGTCGCAAATAAATATGGTAGGAATAAAGTTTCTCAAATTATTACTTTCGGGACAATGGCTGCAAGGCAAGTAATAAGGGATGTTGGAAGAGCTCTTGGCTATAACTATAGTTATTGCGATCGAATTGCAAAAATGATTCCTTTTTCATCTACTCTTGATCAAACCCTAGAAAAAGTTAGTGAGTTTAACCAAATTTATCATACTGATCCAAAAGCAAAAAAGATGATTGATATTGGAAAAAAATTGGAAGGAGTTGCCCGTCATGCTTCAACTCATGCTTGTGGTGTGGTGATATCCAACACTCCTCTTACTGACCTTATTCCTCTCCAAAAAGCTTCCCAGAATGACCAAACTATTATTACTCAATATGATATGTATGGTATTGAGGCTCTGGGACTTTTAAAAATGGATTTTCTGGGATTAAAGAATTTAACCATTATCGAGGATACTTTAAAAGTGATTAAAAAAATTCATAATAAAACGATAAACATTTCAAAACTGCCCTTGGATGATAAAAAAACTTATAAACTACTCCAAGAAGGAAATACTACAGGGGTGTTCCAACTTGAATCATCTGGCATGAAGCGTTATTTAAAAGAATTAAAACCAACTCAGTTTGAAGATATTATTGCGATGGTCGCTCTTTATCGACCAGGGCCAATGGAGCTTATTCCTGACTATATTGCTCGAAAGCATAAAAAGAAAAAAATTACCTATCTTCATCCAAAATTAGAACCAATTTTAAAAGATACTTATGGGGTTTTGATTTATCAAGAACAGCTTATGCAGATTGCTCAACAATTAGCTGGATTCACTTTAGCTGAAGCTGATGTTTTGAGAAAGGCAGTCGGTAAAAAAATAAAATCTCTTCTATTAGAACAGGAAAAGAAATTAATCGATGGAATGATTAAAAATGGTATAGATAAAAAAACTGCCAAAAAAATTTGGGAATGGATTTTGCCATTTGCCCGTTATGGATTTAATAAAAGCCACAGCACCGCTTATGCTCTTATTGCTTATGAAACAGCCTACTTAAAAGCTCATTATCCTGTAGAATTTATGGCGGTCTTAATGAATAACGAGCAAAAAAACATTGATAAATTAAAGGTTTTACTGGAGGAAGCAAAGAAAATGGGAATTAAGGTTTTACCGCCAGATATTAATGAAAGTCTTGCAAAATTTACTATTATAGATAAAAACACCATTCGCTTCGGTTTGGCAGCTATTAAAAATGTTGGTCAAAATGTAGTAGATGTAATTGTTGAAGAAAGAAAAAAAAGAGGACCATATCTTTCAATTGAAAATTTTATCGAGCGAATGCCAGCGACAGTTTTAAATAAAAAATCAATGGAAAGCTTGATTAAAGCAGGAACTTTTGATAAGCTAGAAGAAAGAGGAAAGCTTCTTTTAAACCTTGAAAAACTGCTTGAATTTGCAAGAGAATCTCAACGGAAAAAAATAAATGGTGATGGTTCGTTGTTTTCTTTATTTAATAAAAAATCTAGCAATAATTCTGAAAATTCTAATACTTTAAAATTAAAGCTAGATGATCCGCCTGCTCCAATAGATAAGAATGAAAAAATCATTTGGGAAAAAGAATTATTAGGTGTTTTTGTCTCTTCTCATCCCTTAGAAGAAGTAAAAGACAAAATCAAAAACACTCTTTCAATTATAGAAATTAATTCAGTAGTTTCCAGAAGAACTGTTAAGATTGCTGGTGCGATTTCAAAAATTAAAAAAATTATTACAAAGTCAGGAAGCCCAATGCTATTTGTGGAAATCGAGGATTTAACTGCGAGTATTGAAGTTTTAGTTTTTCCAGATATCCTTGAAAGAAATCCTCTTTTATTCCAAGAAAATAAGGTTTTAGAAATTAAAGGACATGTTTCTGATAAAGATGGAACTCCAAAAATCATTTGCGAAGACGTAAAAGAAATAAAGTAAATCAAAAATTATTTAAAAATTTCAAACTCCAATAACCAATCAAATTCTAATTAAAAAAAATCTAAACAATATAGTTTTGAACATTAAAATTTAGGATTTGTTTGAAATTTGGAATTTGGTCATTGGAATTTTTCATATTTTTATGAATAAAATTACTACTGTTCGCCATTCTTTGGCTCATATCTTAGCCTATGCAATTCAGGAACTCTATCCTGGAGTTAAATTTGGTATTGGACCAGCGATTGAAGATGGGTTTTATTATGATTTCGACTTTAGAGATATTAAAAGTCCAAATATTGAGGATTTACCAAAAATTGAAAAGAAAATGAAAGAAATTATTAAGAAAAATTTAAAATTTGAAAAGAAGTATTTAGAAATAAACGAAGTTAAGAAAATTTTTAAAGGCCAGCCTTATAAGCTTGAACTAATTAAGGATTTAGAAAAAGAAAATAATCAAAAAGTTTCTATTTATAAAACTGGCAATTTTATTGATCTTTGTAAAGGACCTCATGTTAAATCAACAAAGGAAATTCCAGTAAATGCTTTTAAACTAATAAAAATTTCCGGAGCTTACTGGAAGGGTTCAGAAAAAAATCCAATGTTAACCCGAATTTATGGCGTTGCTTTTGAAACAGAAAAAGAGTTAGATGAATATTTAAAAAGAGAAGCTGAAGCTGAAAAAAGAGACCATCGAGAGTTAGGAAAAAAATTAGATTTTTTTCACATTGATGATATTATTGGCCCTGGCCTTATTCTTTGGCACCCAAAAGGAGCAATTTTAAAAAGAATTGTTGAAAATTATGCCCTTGAAGAATATTTAAAAGCAGGATATTACCTAGTGAGCACTCCTCATATTGCTAAAATTGATCTTTGGAAAACTTCTGGACATTTAGATTTCTACCGGGACAATATGTTTCCACCGATGCATATGCAAGAAATAGATAAAGAAGAAAAGGAAGATTATGAAATTAAACCAATGAATTGTCCTTTTCATATTGCAATTTATAAACAAAATGTCAGAAGTTATAGGAACTTGCCTATAAGATACACAGAGATGGGAACTGTCTATCGCTATGAAAAATCAGGAACACTTCATGGATTAACAAGAGTTCGAGGTTTTACCCAAGACGATGCTCATATTTTTTCTACTCCAGAACAGCTTTCAAACGAATTAGTGGCGGTTTTAAAACTAACCTTAAAAATTTTTAAAAAATTTGGGTTTAAAGAATACAATATTTGTCTTTCTACTCGGCCAGAAAAATATATTGGTACTCCTCAAATTTGGCGAAAAGCAGAAAATTCTCTCAAATATGCATTAAATAAATTAAATTTAAAATATAAAATTGCTAAAGGTGAAGGAGCTTTCTATGGTCCAAAAATTGATATTAACTTAAAAGATACTCTTGGAAGAGAATGGCAATGCACAACTATTCAGGTTGATTTCAATTTGCCGGAAAGATTTGACGTAACTTACATTGATAAGAAAGGAAAAAAGCAAAGACCAATTATGGTACATCGAGCGCTTTTAGGATCACTCGAAAGATTTCTTGGGGTTTTGCTTGAATATTATGCAGGTGCGCTACCTTTTTGGCTTTCACCAGAACAAATTTGGATAATTCCTATTGGTTCAAATCACGTTAAATATGCGAAAGAAGTAGCAAAAGAAATTATTAGTAAGGTTAATAGCGAATTTGTAGAAAATCGCATAATTTTAAAAGATGAAAAAGAAACAGTTTCTAAAAAAATTCGGGAGGGAGAAATCCAAAAAATTCCTTATCTCCTGGTTGTAGGAGATAAGGAAATAGACAATAAAAGTGTAAGAGTTCGCCAAAGAGAAAAAGGAGATATTGGAGAAATGACAATTGAAAAATTCTTAGAAAAAATTCAGAAAGAATTAGAAAAATAAATTTTTAAAAAATTAGCTTCTAAAATCTCAAAATTAATGTACTATTATATTATTACCTTCGGCCGCACCCGAAAAAATTTTGCTTTGCAAAAAATTTAACGGTGTA
>DAOSAR010000004.1:0-5582 GCA_035360455.1 Candidatus Pacearchaeota archaeon
GAATTTAAAACTAAAATATTTTTTTCCATATTTTTATTTAATTTTAATTTTATTTAATAAAAAATTTTACTTTTTTTTGATAGTTTTTGCAAGGATAAAAAATAAATTTGAATTTTTCTAAAAATTATCTATAATTTTCTTTTATAATATTAAAAAGAATAAAAAACCTATGAAAAAACCATTAGTTATCATATTTTTAGGAAGACCGGGATCTGGTAAAGGAACTCAAGCTAGACTCTTGAGAGAAAAATTGGGTCTTGATTATATAGGAAGTGGTGATCTTTTAAGAGAAAGAAAAAAGAAAAAAGATTTTACTGGCCAAAAAATCGCAAAAACCATTGATAGTGGAGGATTAGTTCCTACTCCAGTAATTTTTAAATTATGGCTTGATAAATTTGAAAATTTAAAAATGAAAAAAAAATTAAATGGCTTCATTATTGATGGAAGTCCTCGAAAAATTTTAGAAGCTTATTTAATAGACGAAGCTTTGGAGTGGTATGAATGGAATAAAAACCTCAAGATTTTCTTAATTAAAATTTCAGCCAAAGAATCTTTAGATCGTCTAACAAAAAGAAGACAATGTGAAAAATGTGGAAGAATTATTCCTTTTGAGGGAGAATTTAAAAAATTAAAAGCTTGCGATAAATGTGGAGGGAAATTGATAAATCGACCCGATGACAATCTTCAATCAATCAAAAAAAGATTAGATGAATATAAAAAAGAAACAATGAAAGTAATCCGTTACTACAAAAAAGAAAAAAGATTAATCGAAATAAAGGGTGAACAGTCAATTAACAAAGTTTTTGAAGAAATGATGAAGTACATTAAATAAAATTTCTAATTTCTAATTTTTAATTTCTAAACCTTATTTGTTTAAAATTTAAAAATTTAAAATTAAAATTTTCAATGTTATGCTTACTTTAAAATCTCCTGGAGAGATAGAGGTAATGGCAGAAGGCGGTAAACTTCTTGCGGGAATAATGAAAAAATTAGAAGAAAAAGTGAAAGCCGGTGTCCCTACAAAATTTTTTGATGAGCTCGCTGAAGAGCTTATTTTTAAATGTGGGGGAGAACCAAATTTTAAAGGAGAAGGTGGTTTTCCTGCAACTATTTGCACTTCTGTGAATGAAGAGATTGTTCATGGAATTCCTTCTGAAAGAATTTTAAGGGAAGGAGATATTCTTTCTTTAGATATTGGAATGAAATACAAAGGATATCATTCTGATATGGCAGTAACAGTACCAGTTGGCAAGGTTTCTTCAGAAGCTCAGCGGCTTATCCGAGTGACAAAAAAAGCTTTAAAAAGAGGGATTAAAAAAGCAAGAATTGGAAATACATTAGGTGATATCGGAAATACTATTCAAAGATATGTTGAATCTCAAGGATTTAATGTTGTAAGAGAACTTTGTGGTCATGGCATTGGCAAAGAACTTCATGAAGATCCCCAGGTTTTAAATTACGGAAAAAGACATAAAGGGTTAAAAATTCAAGAAGGAATGGTTTTTTGCATAGAACCAATGGTAACCATTGGTGATTGGCGAATTAAAAGATCAAAAGATGGACAAGGCTTTGAAACCAAAGATGGATCCCTCTCTTGTCATTTTGAACACGAAATAGCAATTACGCAAAAGGGGCCAAGAATTTTAACAAAAGAGTAATGAAAATACATCAATGAATGCCGAATTCTTTACGAATATTTATTGAGATATGAAGCTAGGAAATAGTAACTTATTTTTATAAATGATTTAATTTTGCAAAGCTTCTTTTTAGATGATCATTAATTTTTTCCAAAAAATCTCCACTTTTTCCGCCGAGAGATACATTTCTTTTTTTTATTTCTTCTAAAATTTCATTTTCTGAAAGATTATCTTTCTTAATTTCAAGATAAACTTTCCCCACAAATTGGGCATTATGAGCATCAGAACCAGCAGTAAAAAAAAGGTTTGATTTTTGGGCAAAACTTAAAGCTTTTTCATTTCCATTGCCAACAACTGAAGCATTTAAAACTTCTATTCCCAAACTAAAATCTCGATACTCATCAGTTAATTGCTTTAAATTTCCTTTAAAATTACATAAAAAGCCAAATGGATGAGCGAAAACTGCCATTCCTCCTAATTTTTCAATCTTTTTAATTGTTTCCTTTGCTGAAAGATTATTTTCTATTTTTTCTTTAACATTAATTCCCAAAATATCTCCTTCCTTGCTTTTGATTTCAATGCCTGGTATAATCAATATTGATTTATCAAAAGCAAAACGAAGAGCCTCAACAGCTCCTTTCGTTTCATTATGATCAGTAATGCAAATGCAGTTAAGATTTTTTGATAAGGCGGTCTTTACTATTTTTTGAGGAGAATCAAGACCATCATAAGAATAAGAAGTATGAATATGAAGATCGCAAAGCATAAAATTAATTTCTAATTTTAAATTTCTAATTTTTAAAATTTATCAATTATTATTTAAAATTTTTTAAAAATTCTATAATCGAAGATTGAAGATTTATAAGATCTTTTTGTATCACATTTTTAATTAAATTTCCATATTTATGGCAAAATCTACCCTTGAAGAAATAAGAAAACAGCGAGAAGAAAAATTAAAAAACCTGCGGAAGGCCGGAATTAATCCCTATCCTCAAAAAGCAATTTCTCGATTACCAATTAATGAGGTGCTTTTGAATTTTGAAAAATTAAAAGGGAAAGAGTTAACCTTAGTTGGAAGAATTAAGAGTATAAGAGAACATGGTGGTTCAACTTTCCTTCATTTTGAAGATGGAAGTGGAAAAATTCAAGCATTTTTGAGGAGAGACAAACTAGGAAAAGAACAATATCAATTCTTTTTGGATAATTTTGATATCGGTGACTTTGTTTTAATAAAAGGAGAACTTTTCGAGACAAAAAGAGGCGAAAAAACAATTGAAGCAAAGGAATATCAAATGCTTTCAAAAAGCCTTTTGCCATTGCCTGAAAAATGGCATGGCTTACAAGATGTTGAAGAAAGATTTAGAAAAAGATATCTTGACCTTTTAATGAATCCCGAAGTTAGGGAAAAGTTTGTCTTACGATCAAAAATTATTTCTGAAATTAGAAAATATTTAGAAAAAGAAGGATTTATTGAAGTTGAAACGCCAATCTTACAGTCAATTCCCGGGGGAGCGGCAGCTGAACCTTTCAAAACTCATTTAAATGCTCTTGATATAGATTTATATTTAAGAATTGCGCCAGAGCTTTATTTAAAAAGACTTTTAGTTGGAGGATTTGAAAAAGTTTTTGAAATTGGTCGAGTGTTTCGAAACGAAGGAATGGACAAATCTCATAATCCAGACTTTACCACTCTTGAATTCTATTGGGCTTATGTTGATTATGAAGTATTAATGGAATTTTCAGAAAAAATGCTTGAAAATATAGTTACCAATATTTTTGGTTCTCCAAAAATTACTTATCAAGGGAAAGAAATTGATTTTACTACGCCCTTTGAGAGAGTAGATTTTTTCGCGCTCTTAACGGAAAAAATTGGTGCCGAGCCACAAAAATTAAAAGATGAAGAACTTCAAAAAATAGCTGAAAAGCTTAAAATTCCAACTGAAAAAAAATCTCGAGCAAAACTTCTTGATGATATTTTTAAAAAAGAATGCAGGGAAGAAATTCTTAGCCCTACCTTTGTTCTTCATCAACCTATTGAACTTACACCTCTTGCCAAGAGAGACGAAAAAGATCCAAGTAAAGCTGCGCGTTTTCAATTGGTAGTGGCTGGTTGGGAATTGATTAATGCTTTTTCAGAGTTAAATGATCCAATAGAAGAAAAGAAAAGATTTGAAGAAGAAGCAAAAGCTCGAGAAAAAGGAGAAAAAGAAACTCATCCGTTTGATGAAGATTATATTGAAGCGCTTGAATATGGAATGCCACCAGCAGGAGGGCTTGGAATGGGAATAGATAGGCTTTGTGCTCTTTTAACTGATTCTAAAACATTAAGAGAGATTATTCTTTTTCCCCTGATGAAACCCCAGAAATAAAAAAATTTTAAAAAATAAAATCGAAGAGTTAAATTTTAGCTCTTCGATTTTAATTTGAGCGTTAAATTATAAATATTGCCAGCCCCCATTACTATCACCACATCATTTGGTTGCAAAATTTTTCCTAAAAATTTCGGAATGTCTTTCATATTTTTAATAAACATAATTTTTTTAGTTTTTGATTTTTTCTCCCATCTCTTTTGAATAGCTTCCGCTAATTCTTTTGACCTTACAATTTTTCCTTTTTCTCTGCCAGCTACTCCGTAAATTTCAGTTAAGATTAAAAGATCCGCCTCGTCAAAACATTTAACAAAATCCTTAAATAATAATTTTGTTCTTTGATATTGGTGAGGTTGAAAAATTAAAATAATTCTTTTACCAGGAAATTTTTCTCTAGCTGCTTTTAAAGTAGCTTTTATTTCGGTTGGATGATGTCCATAATCACTAATTAGTTTATAACTTATAGCTTGCGGCTTTTTAGACGTTTTCAATTTTGCATTAAATACTTCAAAACGACGCCAAGCTCCGTGATACTCAGAAAGCGCCTTAAAAGTAATCTTATCTGGAATTTTTAAAATCCTAGCACAGGTTAAAGCAGCTAAAGCATTTGAAACATTATGTTCTCCTGGTATTTTTAAAATTTCTTTTAACTTTTTCACGTCTTTCTTTTGCGAAAGAGAATATTTAAAAATTAAAAATTTAAAATTAGAAATTAGTAATTTTTGAATATTTTTGTCATCTTGATTCGCTACCAAATAGCCACCCTCTGGTAAATGAGAAATAAATCTTTTAAATGCTTTTAAAATATTTGTAAGGTTTTTATAATAATCAAGGTGGTCTTTATCAATTGTTGTCAAAACAATAATTTGTGGCCAATAATTCAAGAAAGAACCAGCATACTCATCAGCTTCAATAATTAAAATTTTGGAATTTGGAAGGGCGAAGAGAACTTCGTTCTCTTCTTCCGGTGAAGCTTTAGCCGAGACGCGAGAAGAATGAAATTCTTTGAGCATCTCGTTTTGCTGTTGCAAAACTCGATTTTGGAATTTGGAATTTAGATATCCTCCCATTCGAAAATTATTATTTCCAAATTCTTTTAGCTTTGTGCCAATAATAACTGTTGGGTTAAACCCTGCTTTAATAAAGATTAAACTAATCATTGCTGTTGTCGTTGATTTTCCATGGGTTCCGCAAACAGCAATGGTGAAATATTGTTTGGTTAGCTCGCCCAAAGCTTCTGGATAAGATAAAATCTTTAATTGCCGAACTTCCGCCTGAGAGCAGGCAGGAGAAGAGAACGAAATTTTTTTCGTCCTTGAACTTTTAATTTTTAAACGTTGTGCTTCTTTTAACTCCGGGTTGTTTGATGGGGTTGCTGGGGTATAAATAACCAAATCAACATCTTTTGGAACATTTTTAGCTTTATGCTTCCCAATATAAATATTTACTCCTTTTTTTCGAAGATTCTTTGTAATTTCGGATTCAACCAAATCAGAACCGCTGACTTGATTGCCAGTTGCTAAATAATATTGAGCTAAAGCAGAAACCCCAATTCCACCAATGCCGATGAAATGAA
>DAOSAR010000004.1:5682-8185 GCA_035360455.1 Candidatus Pacearchaeota archaeon
AAAGGCACTTTCTAAAATTTTGTATTCCGCTCCTTCTCTTTTTAGTTTGCTTTCCATTAAAGCAATTTCTTTTACTCTAAAAGTTAAATCTATTTTTTCTTCAGTTTTTTTGCCAGAGAGTTCTTTTCCTTTTGCTCGAGCTAAGGTTAAATGAGGGAGAAAAGAATACTTTTCATCAATAAAAATTCCTGCACTTTTTAATTCTTGCTTTAATTTTTCAACGAAGTTTAAAAATTCATTATTTACTTTTCCTTCTGCCCAAACTAATCTTGGTTTCTTAGGGTCTGGTCCTAAAGAAATTTTTGTTAGATTTAAAAAAAATGGCGAAAAATTTTTATTTGTGGTTTCTTTTAAAATATCTTTTATTTTTACTAAATCTTTTTCTTCTGTCCAACCGAGGAAAGCTAAAGTTAAGTGAAGATTTTGAGGTGGCGTCCACCTCAAATTTTCTCCAAATTTCTTTTGCAATTTTTTGGATAAAAGTTCTTCTTTGATCTCTTTTGGAATTAACGCCGCAATAAAAAGACGAGGCATATGAATTTTAATTTTATATTATAACATTTCTTGCATAAACTAAGAAATTTTATTAAAATAATAAATTATATGAGAGAAGCAATTCTTTATAAAAAATTAGAAAAAGATGATTTAGTTCAGTGTCAAGCCTGTCAGCACTATTGCGCCTTAAAGCCAGGCGAAAGAGGAAAGTGTGGAGTTAGGGAAAATAAAAATGGTAAGCTTTACAGTCTTGTTTATGGCAAGATTGCGGCTTTAAACATTGATCCAATTGAGAAAAAACCTTTTTTCCATTTTATGCCAGGAACAGAAACTTTTTCTTTTGGAACAGTGGGATGTAATTTTTCCTGCAAAAGCTGCCAAAATTGGGAACTTTCTCAGTCTCCTAAAATTACCGGAAAAATTCAAGGCGATGCGATGACTCCAGAAATGATTATAGAAAACGCAATTCGTTATCAGTGTCCAAGTATTTCCTATACCTATAATGAACCTACTGTTTTTTTAGAATTTGCCCTTGAAACAATGAAATTAGCAAAAAAACGAGGGCTTCGAAATTTATGGGTTTCCAATGGTTTTATGTCTAAAGAAACAGTTGATATTATTAGTCCCTATCTTGATGCTATAAATATTGATCTTAAGGCTTTTTCAGAAAAAGATTATCAAGAATATTGTGGCGGTCGGCTTAAACCAGTGCTTAATAATATTAAAACTTTAAAACAAAGAAAAATTTGGGTAGAAATTACAACCTTGGCTATTCCAAGAGTTATTAATGAAAAGGTTTTTCATCAAATGGCTAAATTTATTAAAGAAGAAGTAGGGAAGGAAACCCCTTGGCATATTTCAAGATTCTTCCCAGAAATTTCTTGGCGTTTACGTCATCTTTATGCAACCCCTCTAGATCTCGTTCAAAAAGGTTGTGATATTGGAATAGCAGAAGGGCTTTTGTATGTTTATGGAGGAAATGTTCCAGGACTCGCCTCAGAAGATACTTATTGTCCAAAATGCCATCAAAAAATGATCGATCGAACTGGCTATATTATTGAACGGAAAGACAAAAATGGTAAATGTTCAAATTGTGGAACAGATTTAGATATTATTGAATAATTTATGTTAAATTTTGCCGCTATCACTCCTCATCCCCCGATTATTATTCCTACTATTGGTCAACTACCCGATCTTGAGAAGGCAAAAAGCACAATAGGAGGAATGCAAAAATTAGCTGAGGAATTTGCAAAAGTGAGACCTTCCTCGATTTTAATTATTTCTCCCCATGGTCCAGTAGATTTTTATCAATTTACTATTAATATCGCGCCTTCTTTTACTGGTCATTTTTTTGATTTTGGCGATTTTCAAACTGAATTAGCTTTTAGAAATAATAAAAAATTAGTTGGAGAAATTGAAAAAGTATGCGAAAAAAAGAAAATTCTTTTAAGAAAAGTAATTATTGAAGAAATTGATTATGGAGCGTTAGTTCCTCTCTATTATTTATCTCAAAATTATCAAGAATTTAAAGTTGTTCCTTTGGCTTATTCGTTTTTAGATATTAATACTCATTTTAAATTTGGAAAAGTTTTGGGCTCGATAATTAAAAGAGAAAGATCAAAGATTGGAATAATTGCTTCTGGCGATTTATCACATCGTTTGCTTCCTGAAGCGCCAGCTGGTTATTCTCCAAGGGGTAAGGAATTTGATCAAAAATTAATTGAACTTTTAGAGAAAAAAGATGTTGACGGAATTTTAAATACGGATCAAGATTTAGTGGAAGAAGCAGGGGAGTGTGGTTATCGTTCAATTATTATTCTGCTTGGAGTTTTATCAGAGATCGGAATAGAAAATTTAAAATTTGAAAAATTATCCTACGAGGGGCCATTTGGAGTAGGATACCTTGTTGCAGATTTCAAAATTTCTAATTTCTAATTTTTAAAAACATTTTTAGAAATTAAAGTGTTGAAACTTATTTTAAAAATTAAAAATTAAAAATTAAAAATTA
>DAOSAR010000004.1:8285-13412 GCA_035360455.1 Candidatus Pacearchaeota archaeon
TTAAAAATTAAAAATTAAAAATTAAAAATTATTTGATGGGGCCTTGGGCCTGTAGTTTAATGGCAAAACACCTCACTCGCATTGAGGAAACTGTGGGTTCGATTCCCACCAGGTCCAAATTTTATTATGGCAAAACAATGGGATAGGATTTTTCAAAAAGAAGGGAAGGTTTTTCTAAGACCTCAACCTGACTTGCCTAAAATTGTGAATTTTTTTATACAAAAAGGAGTAAGAAAAATTCTTGATTTAGGTTGTGGGACAGGAAGACATTTAGTTTATTTAGCTAAAAAAGGATTCGATGTTTATGGTATTGATAATTCAGAAAATGGAATCAAAATTGCCAAAAATTGGCTAAAAAAAGAAAACCTAAAAGCTCACTTTAAAATCAGTGATATTTATAAAACTCTTCCTTACAAAAATGATTTTTTTGATGCTGTTATAAGTACTCAAGCTTTACATCATAACAAAATAGAAAACATAAGAAAGTTAATAAAAGAAATTGAAAGAATTCTAAAGCCAAAAGGTTTAATTTTTGTTACCCTTCGAGAAGAATTAAGTATTAGAAATTGGCAGAAAAATAAAATCGTTCTTCATAAATATAAAAACGGTAACCAAACAAAAACTACAAAATATAAAATTATTGGCTATCGAATGTATACGCCGATTGAAGGAGGGGAAAAGGGTTTAATTCATTTTTGTTTTAATAGAGAGCTTATTAAAAAAGAATTTAAGAACTTTAAAATTCTGAATATTTGGAGAAGGGAAGGTCAGTATTGCTTTATCGGTGAACTTAAGTAGTTGTAGTTTTAAAAGAAATCTGTTAGAATAAAAATTCAAAATTTGCCGGAGTGGTGTAGGGGTCTGCACAAATGTCTGAAAAACATTTAGTTCCAGTTCGACTCTGGGCTCCGGCACATTGTTAGGTTATTAGGGAGAGTGCATTAATGTGCTCTTTTCTTTTTGAAAAAATTTGCTAAAATAAATTTCAAGCGGGTGTAGTATAGTGGTTAGTACATGACATTGCCAATGTCAAGACGGCGGTTCAATTCCGCTCACCCGCTATTTTTATAGAGTAAAAACGAAACCCAAAAAGAAAATTGTATTTTCTTTGATTGCTAAGATTATTTATTACAAAAACCTTAGCGAGAAAAGAAAACAAATTTTTCCTTGATTACTCAAAATTTTTAAGACTTCAAACTCGAAAATAAAAAGCCTACCCTAATAGGGTAGGCAGGTAAATATTATAAAAATTATTCTACCTCTAAAATAGTTAAATAATAGGTTCTATAAGGTGTTACAACCTTACAATTATCTCCTTCTTTCTTTCCCAAAAGAGCAGTGCCTACTGGAGAACTTGGAGTAATTACTATTATTTTCCCTGAATTATTTACTTCAATTATTGTGCCAGCTAAGGTACACATAGGAGCGATAAAATACCTTTCAGTTTTTTCTTTTTCGTTCTTTGTCGTTATAATAGAACCAACTTTTACCGTATCTGATGGAGTTAAATCAATATTTTTAAGAACTTCTATTTCACGGCGAACTTCCTTACTTAATAAGGAAAACGCATGAAAAAGCCAGCTTTTTTCCGAGACTGTTGAATCATAGATTTTTTCTAAGCGACTTTGGTCGATTTCAATAGAATCTTGCCAAGCAGTTTTTGAAAGACAATCCACTAATTCCTTTTTCCCCAACATTTTAAGTAGCAACTGATCAAAGATTTCTTTCTTTTCCATTTTTATAGGCCTCCTTTGGTTTTTTAAAAGTGCTTTTGAGAAACTTACCTCCATCGTTTCTCTTTATATAATAACATAACTTTAATATTAATGTCAAGTTTTTAAAAACATCCTTTTAAATTAACTTCTTTCTTGACAAAACATATTTTATGAATAAAATATATAGATGAGTATCTATATATTTTTATTTTATGAAACAAAAAAGAAAAGAAAAACATTGCTCACAGTGTTTTAATTCAATTGGTGAGAGGACAAGAATGAAAATTATCCAATACTTAAAAGAAAAACCACGCAAGGTAAAAGAAATTTGTCAATATTTTTCTTTGACTCAGCCGACTATTTCTCATCACTTAAAAATTTTAAAAAATGAAGGAATAGTTTTGAACCAAAAGAAAGGCCGAGAAAATTATTATTTTTTAAACAAAAAATATCCTTGCAAAAAATGTTCTATTTTTAACATTCCGTTTAAGGTTTAATTTAAATCTATGGTAAACTCTACCACTAAAAACAAAAAAGTTTATTTAGATTACGCTGCAACTACGCCAGTTGATCCTAGAGTTTTAAAAGCAATGCTTCCTTATTTTTCTGAAAAATTTGGCAATTCAATGTCTTTGCACTCTTTTGGTTGGGAAGCAAAAAAAGCCTTAGAAGAAAGCAGAAAAATAGTTGCTAATTTAATAGGAGCAAAACCAAATGAAATAATTTTTACTTCCTCGGCTACCGAAAGTAATAATTTAGCCTTAAAAGGTATAGCTTTTGCAAATAAAAACAGAGGAAAACATATTATTATTTCTTCTATCGAGCACCATTGCGTTTTAGAAAGCGCAAAATGGCTTCAAAAGCAAGGTTTTGAAATTACTTATTTATCAGTAGATAAATATGGCTTTGTAAATCCAAAAGAGGTTGAAAAGGCAATTAGAAAAGACACTATTTTAGTTTCGATTATCCATGCCTCAAACGAAATTGGCACAATTGAGCCAATTGAAGAAATCGGTGAAGTTATAAAAAGAAAATCAGAAGAATTAAATTTAAAAACCAAAACCTATTTTCATACCGATGCAGCTCAAAGTCTTGGGAAAATTCCGGTTGACGTTAATCAAATGAATGTTGATTTACTGACAGCTTCTTCTCATAAAATGTATGGGCCAAAAGGAGTGGGTTGTCTTTTTGTAAGAGAAGGAACAAAAATTGAGCCATTATTGCATGGCGGAGGGCAAGAATTTGGCTTACGTTCTTCAACAGTTAATGTAGCTGGAATTGTGGGTTTTGCAAAAGCTTGTGAAATTTGCAAAAAAGAAATGCAAAAAGAAGGGGAAAAATTGAAAAAATTAAGAAATAAATTAATAGATGGCATTTTAACAAAAATCCCTCGTTCTTTTTTAAATGGTCATCCCACAAAACGTTTACCAAATAATACTAATTTTTCTTTTGATTTTGTTGAAGGAGAATCAATGGTTATTCAGCTTGATCTTTTAGGAATTGCTGCCTCAACTGGTTCTGCTTGTTCTTCGGCAAAATTGGAACCAAGTCATGTATTACTTGCAACCGGCTTAACTCCTCAAAAAGCTCATGGATCATTAAGGTTAACATTGGGAAGATGGACAAAAGAAAGCGATATAAACTATTTATTAAAGGTTTTACCAGGCGTGGTTGAAAATTTAAGAAAAATTTCACCATTCAAAGAAAAATAAAAATGTGCCGAGAAACGATCTCGGCATATTCCAATTTAAATTATGGCAGAAGAAAGTCTTTATACAAAAAAAGTTATTGAACATTTTCGAAAGCCTCACAATATGGGCAGAATAAAAAATCCAGATGGCGTAGGTAAGGTGGGAAATCTTCAGTGTGGAGATGTTATGTGGCTTTATATTAAAGTTGGAAAAAATAAAAAAGGAAGAGAGATTATTAAAGATATTAAGTTTGAAACTTATGGTTGCGTGGCGGCACTTGCCACAAGCAGCGTAATTACTGATATGGCAAAAGGAAAAACACTCGAGGAAGCACTTGAGATTAAGAAAGATAACGTTGTAAAAGAATTAGGAGGGTTGCCTCCGGTAAAAATTCACTGCTCGCTTCTTGCAACGGATGCTCTTTGTGAAGCAATTTATGATTATTTAACAAAACAAAAACGGCCTATTCCCGAAAAATTATTGAAAATTCATCAAAGAATTGAAAAAGAAAAAAATTTAGTAGAGAAAAATTATAAAAATTGGGTAGAAACCGAAGAAAAAATGCACAATGAAACAGAATAAACAAGATAAAAAAAATCAAAAAGTAATTATAGCAATGTCCGGCGGTATTGACTCTTCAGTTGCCGCCGCTCTTTTAAAGCAAAAAGGATTTGAAGTTATTGGCGCTTTTATGAATCTTTGGGAGGAAGATAAGAAAAAATCAATTGAAGCCAAAGAAAGAGCAAGAAAAGTAGCCAAAATTTTAGAAATTCCTTTTTGCGTTTTTGACTTAGAAAAAGAATTCAAAGAAAAAATAGTTAATTATTTTTTAGAAGATTATAAAAAAGGGATTACTCCAAATCCTTGCGTTCTTTGCAATAAAGAAATTAAATTTGGTTTATTTGCAAAAAGGGCTTTTGCCTTAGGAGCTGATTTTGTTGCAACTGGACATTACGCTAGAATTCGTAAATTCGTAAATTCAAAGCAGATTCGTTATTCGTTGATAAGCTCTAAAGACAAGAACAAAGACCAAAGTTATTTTTTGTGGATGTTAAATCAAGAACAGCTAAGAAGAGTTTTATTTCCGGTTGGCAATTACACAAAGCAAGAAGCTAAGAAACTTGCAAAAAAATTTAAATTACCAGTTTTTGATGCTCCCGAATCAGAAGAAATTTGTTTTGTCCAAGGAGCTTTGAAATCAGAAAATAATTTATCAGCAATTAATGATTTTTTAAAACGATATTTAAAGCCAAAACCCGGTAAAATTGTTGATCAAAAAGGTAACGTTTTGGGAAAGCACGAAGGCCTTTGTTTTTATACCATTGGCCAGCGTAAAGGAATAAAACTTCCTCAAGGCCCATTTTTTGTTTTAGACAAAGATCCAAAAAGAAATTTTTTAATCGTGACAAAAGATGAAAAAGATTTATATAAAAATGAATTAGTTGCTGAAAATATTAACTGGATTTCTGGCAAAGCGCCAAAACTTCCTTTTAAAGCTAAAGCAAAAATTCGTTATCGCCACGAAGCGGCCGAAGCAGTAATAAAAAATTTTCACAAAAATAAAATCAAAGTAATTTTTAAAACTCCTCAACGAGCAATTACTCCCGGTCAGTCAGTTGTTTTTTATAAAAGTCAGGAAGTTTTGGGAGGAGGGACGATAGTCTAATAATTTTTAATTTTCAATTTTGAATTTTAAAACAAAATTGTTTTTTTGGTTTTTG